>JANXAC010000001.1 GCA_025061835.1 Spirochaetota bacterium | reverse complement strand
TCTTCTAATTCAGAGTTTCCTATTCCTGTATATGATATAAGTCTAGGGGGAGCTAAAATAGAGATTGAACAATATTTATCTAAATTTCTTGAACCTGGTGTTAAGGTAAAAATAAACATTAAGTTTGATGATGGGAAAATCTTGACATTGAGAGGTAAAGTTCTAAGAATAGATACAGAGGAAGACAAGCTCTTCGCAGCGATACAGTTTGAAGACATAAGTAAGATTGATGAGACTATTATATCTGATTTTGTGACGAAGAATAATAAGTAGGAGGTTTTATGGCTATAAAGAGAATAGAGAAGGAAAGAAAAGAAACATATCAGCAATTGTCCCAACCTATAAAATCTGAAATTGATAACATACGAAAAAAGATTCAGAATGTTGAAGTAAGTAGTATGAGGGAGAGCGGTTGGGGGGATTATAAGTATTTTATTGTAGCAAACTTATACACGGAGATTGCAATAAACTACATAAAGATGAATAGAATTAGTGTCCATGTAATGGATCTGAAGCAGGATGAATTACTTGAGAATGCCAGAAAATCGCTTTATAATGCGATAGCAAACCTTGAAAAACTAGCAGGAGATGTTCTTGATGGGGATCTAAATGAAATTAGTGAGAGGCTTAATAATATACCTAGAATGACTCCTTATAGGAGACTATACTTGGTTAAGAAGATAGAACTTACATTAAAAGTTCTATCTGAGGAATTAGAGGGAGGCAAGTGGAAATATAAATTGCTTGAAATGTTTTCAAAACTTGCCGTTGTAGCGAAGAATTTGATAAACTTTAGAGAATTCACAAGTATGTCTCCCATGAACCCAAACTATAGATACTATAATGAGTTAATAAGTTATGCTAAGGATCTGATGAAGAAGTCTGCTGATGATTATAGAGAAAAGTATGAAATATCTGGTCATGAGGTTGCAGATATGCGTAAAGCACAAGAGTTTCTAAAAGCTATAATGCGCATAAACAATGTTCTTGGTTATTACGAAGAATCAAAAGAGATAAAAAAAATAATAGATAAATGGTCTCAAAAGATGGAAGAAGATCTGAAAGTTAAGGAAAATAGGAAATAGGGTTTAAAATATGGGCAGACTACCATTTGACAAGATCTTATTAGGAATAGTTTTAGTTTTAGTTATAATAGGTTTGGTAAATTTATACAGTATTACCTATTACTCTGATAAATCCATATTTTTAAGACAGATAATATGGATAATACTAGGATTTGCTGTTTTGGTTCTACTACTATTTACAAACTATGAAACATTAATAAATTGGGCTATACCTATATACGTGCTCTTACTTATTCTTACGGTACTTACCATCTTCGTCGGGAGAGAGATTAGAGGAACGAAGAGTTGGCTAAACATCATGGGTATGGGAATACAACCTTCGGAGTTTCTTAAAATAGGTGTTATTCTTCTAACTACTAAATACATAACTAGGGAAGGAGTAGATGTCAAGAAATTCTCAACTTTTTTGGTCGTGTTGCTGATCTTCCTCATACCAATTGGAGTTATAATGTTACAGCCCGACCTAGGTATGGCAGTATCTTACTTCATACTTTTTCTTATGCTTTCACTTGTGATAGGACTAAATATTAAATACCTACTTATTTTACTTTTCATTGGATTTTCCTTATCCTTCTTCCCGTTCTTTAATGCTTATATTGACTTCCTTACAAGGGTTGGGGTCATTGAACAAGTGCCGAAGTTGATCAATGTCTTAATATCAAGAGAATTTGCTTACGCCTTTCTGGTCTCTTCGTTGGTTATATTCATAGTATCATTTGTGGTTTCAAGGTTTATGAAAGATAAGGTTAGGTTGATACTAGGTATTCTTCTTATACTGTTTTCTTCTGGATTTTTGGTCGGTAATGTAGCGTATAACAATCTTAAGCCTTATCAAAAGAATAGACTTATGGTCTTCTTTAGCCCAGAAATAGATAGATTAGGTGCTGGGTATAATGTGATTCAGTCGGAGATAGCAGTTGGGTCAGGTGGTTTATTTGGTAAAGGTTTTATGAAGGGGTCTCAAAACAAACTCAATATCCTGCCTGAAAAGCATACCGACTTCGCTTTCGCAGTCCTTGCTGAAGAATGGGGGATAGTAGGAGCGTTATTTGTAATCACTCTTTTCATAATACTGTTTTACAGACTACTTTGGCTGACAAGCAATGCTGAAAACAAAAAGGCATATCTTATACTGTGTGGTGCTACCGTTGTGATATTTGTAAACTTTGCTATAAATATGCTTATGGTCCTAGGTTTGGCGCCTGTAACTGGATTGCCCCTTCCATTTATATCTTATGGTGGTTCTTCAATGATAACTAATTTAGCATTGATTGGTATGGTGAATAATATTTACAAGGAGAGGTTCTTACTATACTAGTAAGCGTATATACCTATCTTGTTGTTCTTGGCTTGTTGTTCTGCAGTCCTTATTCGGAAAGAGTATCTACCCTTTAGCATATAGGGTTTTGCGAGACCTTGTCTTACCATATATTCGTTAACTAGAGTTCCATTTAGCCATACCCATCCTAGATTTCTCCTATACCTATCAACACCTTCTATCTCCACAGATACAGTTTTTCCCATAATCAAGCTACGGAGTCTCCATTTTGCTTGATGACCTAAATCAAGAAGCGCTTGAGGAGGAACTCTTACAAAAACGTTATATTCGTTACCTTTATATACCTTAGTTATGTCTTGTTTGAATTTTGCGTTTCTCTTGGTTTCAGGTGCGTCTATACCTAGTAGCCTTATATCGTAGTATCCTTTGCCCTTTACATATATTGTTATGGTGTCTCCATCTTCAACTTCTACAACCTCTCCAACAAGAGTAACACCAAATATACTGCTAGATAAAATGAACACTATGAAAAGTGAAATTGAAAATCTCTTCATACTGTAATGATAAAATTCTTATAACCTAAGATACATCTAAACTCATCAAGAAAGTTTATTTTGAAAATTTAGGATCATACATAATACACAATAGCAAATAGTTAAAGGAGAAAAGTATGAAGTTGTTAGGCATAATTCCACTAATAGTATTCACAGTGCTAACATCGGATCTTCTGGCTCAACAGCATCAAGGCGAAGGAAGTAAGATGGTAAAACAAACCAACGTATCTCCAGTTGTAATTATGGTTCATCTAACCAAAGACAAGGGTATGGATGCAGAAATGGCAACAAGGTTTGCTAACATCTCTTTAGATAGGGGATACAAAACTGTTATCTGGCTAACCTCCGATGGCGTTAAATTAGCAGATGTGAATGCTAAAGAAACACAGGAAGTTAAGGCAATCAAAGATTTTATTTCAAAAGGCGGGAAAGTTTATGTCTGTCCTCATTGTTCCAGAGTTTTGGGCATCAAAGAGATAATAAAGGGGACTGAGTTTAGCACTCCCGAGATAGTTTTTGGATTACTTGAAGATAGTAATGTAAAAGTCATATCTTGGTAGGTATCTGTAAATCTTCTGAAAATAAGTGTAACCTTTTTATTAAAATTCTTATCATAGTTTTAAATGGATGATAATGAATTTTTCTCCTCAGTGTTTGAGGAGGTTAAGGAAATGCTTGTTGGTTACTTCATAGCGAATGGAATTAATAGTAATGATGTTGAAGAACTTGTAAATGAGACATTCCTTCTCGCTTGGAAATACAGGACTACATTAAGAGAAAGAAGAAAAGTAAAAAATTGGATATTCACTATAGCAAGGAATGTTCTTAAGGCTTATAAGAGAATGTTGATAAAACAGAGAAGATTTTTTACCAACCTTAATGAAAACATTTCGCTACAGAAGGGAATAAGGGATGATGAAGATACTTCACTACTTCTAGACATCATAGACAAACTCCCACAAATGTATAAAGATGTATTCATACTTTTCTATGTAGAACAGAGGAGTTTGAAAGAAATATCCGAGATTATCGGAGTGTCCGAGAATAGTTGTAAAGTTAGACTCTTCAGAGCAAGAGAGAAGATAAGGAAAATTCTGGAGAAGTATAATGAAACATAAGATCATTAGAGAAGAAATAGAGGATTACATCCTTGGACACAAAACTGTTTCAAGTAAGACACTAGAACACCTAAATGAATGTGAGGAGTGTAGAAACTACCTACGAAAAATTAAGAAACTTTCTAGAGGACTTGAGAAGATAAGATTACAGAAGCACATTATCTTACAGAATATTACCATTTCACTTGATAAAAAACAGAAATTCAGAATACTAGGTATTAGTTTATTAATTCGTAGATTTAGGTATATAGTGATTGAACTTATTACAATCATCGTATTATTTGCAGGATACATATCGTTCTTTGATGGTCTAAAAGATGGCATATCCTATAGATATAAGATAGACAAGAATTATGTAGATGATGTTTATATACTTTTAGAGAATAACTCCAGCGAGAATCAGGAGATTTTTCAGACCATATTTGATTCTTATGTAGATGATCAAAAGGATGGAAGTTTTGTTTATCCTGATTATGCTGAATACTATTTTTCATTTCTAGAGGATTAATTTTATAGACTTGGCTGGTTGTAACCTAGTAAATTTTTTTGAAATCTATATTATTAGAATTCTTTGGAGGTATGTATGAGAGAGATATACAAGATTGTCAGTTTGATTGTGGCAGCTACTATATTCTTGCTACCTGCTGCATTTTCAGAGCCGCCAGATGCTTATTATATGCATTTTGGTAAAGGCAAGCATGAAAAGTATCACTTTGATTTTTCAATACATAAACTTATGAAGATACTTCACTTTTCAAAGGAATTAAACCTTTCATCTGATCAACAGGACAGAATATTCAATATAATACTACAGACAAAACAGAGAAACGATAACATCTCAACGGATATCATGAAACTCAAGTATGATATTTCAAAGGAAATGTCAAAACAACAGCCTGATTTCAACAGAGTTAAGTCTCTTAACTCACAGATCACTCGTCTAGAGAATGATTTTGAATTGAATATTAAAAACTCTCTAGCAGATATCCTATCAATTTTAACACCAGAGCAGAGAGAGAAACTTAAAGATTTATCGCCAAGTAGAAGGTTTATGGGAAGAGATCTGAAACAGCAAGATAGATAGAAAGGTTTGATTCTTCTTGAATCCTTTCAAATCTCAAACCTGTTAGACTGTAATTTACCCACGCTATCAACAAAGCGTGGGTTAATTTGAACTTCAACAAAACTGGTCCTAAAATTACTTCAGTAAGGATCTATGATAGAAGACTACTACAAATCTGTAGAAGAATACTACAATGATGATTCTATCTCCTATCAGGATAGGCTAGAAAGCAATCTAATTCTTAACTCAATGAGAGATGACTTTAGAAAGATAACTAATAAGTATATTCAAACTCTAGATAGTTTTAATAATGCCCTTGAGATAGGCTGTGGAACTGGAGTTGACCTTGAATACTTTTCTGGAACCTATCCAGATGTTTTCTTTTTAGGTATTGATATATCGCAAGGTATGCTAAATATCGCAACGGAAAGGTTGAGGAATGCAAAGAATGTAAAATTGCTTAAAGCTAAAGTTGAAGATATTGAGAAGATGGATACCAAGTTTGATCTAATATACACATATTTTGGTGCTTTAAATACAGTTGAAGATCTGAATAGGTGTGCTGAAACAATACGGGATAAAACCTCTGAAAATGGTATCGTTGTTATTACAGTTGTTAATAAATACTACCTTTTAGGATTACTGTTTAACTTACTAAGAGGTAGGTTTAGAAAAGCATTTGCGAGAGTAAAGGATAAATGGGCTGGATACTCTCCAACAAGGAAACTCAACTCTCATCCATACTCATATAGACAAGTCAAAAACGCTTTCAAAGGAATGAAACTAGTTTATAGAAAAGGTTATTCAATAGTAGCACCCCCCTGGTATTCGTATGGTAAAACCTCTATAGGACTCTACAGAGTTCTTAATAGTTTTGATAGTATCCTAAACTACTTTCCAGTTCTATGGAGTCTTGGCGAATACTCTCTCTATGTATTCAAGAAACATACTATCAAAGTTTGAGTGCTTAAAGTGGTAATTCTTGATATCTTGATGGAGTGTGTTGAGCTTTAAAGAAAATTTAAACGCTTCATATGCTTCAAAACCATGTTTCATTATTAGTTCAAAACTACCTATTCTTCTTAAGCCCAACCCAAAGTAGTTTTCCAATCTCTTACAAAGTTCTATTTGTTTTAGATTTATGTTTGAAAATAAATTATAAATGCCTTGAGGTTTATTACCGACAATCCAAAGAGACATGTTGATTGCATCATCAACACTTATGATCGTCATATTGTTGTCTCCTCCAATATACACAGGAACATACCCAAATTTAAGTTTATCAACGTAGAACATCTTGAACCATGAACCATTACCGAATACCCAAGGTAGTCTAATGATGTATATAGGTAGATCTATAACCTCTTTCAGAAAAGGTATCTCTTGTAAGAAGTAGCATCTATGATAACTTATAGGATCTAGACTAGTATTCTCAAACGCTTCATCCTTGAACCCATAAACTAAACTTCCTGAAAAAAACACAACCTTTGGAGGCTTTGTTATTCGCTTAAGAATGGAAACTATTCTACTATTAGCCCAGTAGCCAACCATAGATTTGATAATTCTACCTAGTGTATTACTTGAACTTAATCTTCCTAGATGGAATATTATATCAAAACCTGTGAGCAAAGACTTGTCAATCTTCTCAAGGCTTGATTTAATAATATTCACTCCCTCAATGTTGATAAGACTTTTGTGTTGTATCACAAAAACTTCTAACGAACTGTCAGAAATTAATCTACTAACAAGGTGTCTTCCTATGAAACCACTAGCACCTATGACTAGTATTCTTTTACAATTCAATTCCATATTTTTTTATCTTTTCATTGAAAAGTCTCAAAATTCTACTACTATTGTCGGTAAAATTTATTTTGCAAATTTTGTCGTTTATCTCAATATCTCCTGAGATTGAGTCGTATTTGTGCTTAAGGAATTCCAACTGTAATTCCATAATTAATTTTTCACTTAAAAAACTGTATAGAGCACCAAGAATATTCTTGAATAACTTCTTATCTTTTGATTTCGCTATTTCGTAAGGTCGGAAGTTTGGAAGTAAACTGTATATCCACCTGTTTGCGTCAATAAACATTTCGTAAATGCCAACATCAAAGACAGGAATTAGTTGAGCAATTTCTCTTGCTGTGTATATGTTCTTTTCGCTTATCTCTAGATTATTTTCAGATAAGAAGAAATTAAGACAATAAAACTTTCTTCCAAGAAGTTTGTTTGCTATCTTTGATATTATCATTGAGAGAAACCTTGTTTTGTAAAGTTCCTTTGATGTTATTATGAAAAGGTCAATATCTCCAACACTTCCGGCAGCGATGCTACCACTTATACCTACAAACTTAATTCCTGGCACAGTATTGCCTAGTAGATTACCAAATCCTATACCTTTTTTTAGGAGTTTAAAAGAGTCGTTTATTGTGTTTAGTCTGTTCTCAAAACTTTTCTCTTCACCTGATAAGCAGAACAAACCATTATTATAACTGATCATTCCTTCTTTCAAGAGATTTATAATATTACCGGAAAGAGAGTAATAATCAATTTCAACTTTGTATAGATACTTGTGTATTTCGTTGTATGTCAAGGGCCAATTGAATATTGATGAGTAGCACAGTGTTGAAATTATTCCTTTCTCTACATCCCCCACTGGAATATCCTGTCTATCCTAAATCCTAATCTCAAATAGTTGTCCTCCATTCCGAACATACTTGACCTTACAGTAGCAAAATATGTATTGCCTATCGTGAATAAGAAATGGTGTCCATAAGTGTCAATCTTAAGGCCGAAAACAAAGTTGTCACTTTGACCATTTACTCTCAGGAAAGTAGGATAATATTCACCTACTAAAGATACTTTGTAGCCGTCTGGTAGTTCTAGGTATCCTATGGAAGTAAATATCCCTAGTCCAAAACCTTTGTAAAGGTAGTCATACCCAACATTCACTCCGAAATCAATAACATCAAAGATAGGCATACTTTGGATACTTAACACACTGAAGATATTATTGTGTCTTGAGTAGTTGTTATCTATCATTTCCTTCGTATTGTTGTACTCAACAGTGATTGAAGGCTTAACAAAACCGAAATCGTAAGCATAACCTAAACCTATATGATAACCGCTAAAGGCGTTTTCATATCCGAAATGAAACCTAAGTCCATCAATAGGATAAAACGCTATCTCTAGATACATGCTTACACCAGTGTTGAGAAAGAAGAATGTATCAATTATATCGTTGGTTACTGGTCCTATGAATCTATGTTTTATCGTATATGTTGAACTGCCACCTTGTATTGTTGAAGGATTTAGGAAGTTTATACCGCTTCTTTCGTAAGAATGAACATGTAATGATAATAGTATAACTAAAAGTATGGATGTAAATATTCTATTCATATCTAAGCTCCACTTTTTCTAAACATTTATCCATTTTATTGAGCAT
This sequence comes from Spirochaetota bacterium, assembly GCA_025061835.1. NCBI lineage: Bacteria > Pseudomonadati > Spirochaetota > Spirochaetota bacterium. The sequence goes on along the minus strand of JANXAC010000001.1, from coordinate 269,589 downwards.
CCCATAGAAGGGTGTTGCTCGGATGGGGGGTTTTTACCTTGTATCAGTAGTTCGCATGCTTCTTTAAGTTCTTCTTTCTTGACCGCTGATAAATCTTTCCAGTTGTCATCAAATCTACCGTGATAGAAGAGTTTCATATTTTTGTCAAGTAAATATATATCTGGAGTGCATTCTGCACCGTAAGATCTGGCAACCTCTTGTGTTTCATCAACTAGATATGGAAATGGTATCTTCCACTCATCAATCTTCTTTTTCATCTCCTCAACAGAATCGTCAGGATATTCTTTATTAGCGGCGTTGGAGTTTATAGCAACTACATTAATGCCTCTTTTCATAATATCTTGAGATAACTTTATTAGTCTTGGCCATATAGCCTTTGCGTATGGACAATGATTACAAGTAAAAACCACAAGCAATCCTTTCTCTCCCATAAGTTGCTTTGAGGAAAACTCCTTACCGAAAGGGTCTTTCAAACTAAATTCCGGCATAACCTTACCGATCTCAATAAGCCTAGACTCAACTGCCATAGAGACCTCCTTAAGTATATAAGTTTAAGAAATTTGGTTTTGTATGTCAAATGGATATTATTTTGCTAGAAAATCTGGAGATTTTACACTTCATTTAATATAATTACGTTTGTTAGAAAAGATGATAGTTGTATTCATGATGATACTTTGAGGTTTTGTTTATTTGAACACGAAATGAACAAACACAAGATGAAGTACTTGCTAGGTTGTAATGGCTATCTTTTTTGAAGCGCAATAAATAATTATTTAGTTGTGTAGGATTGTAGGTCAGTGATATTAGGGAATTAGTTAAGTTTTTAATTAAGGATATTTTCTTGAACTTTACATTCAGAATTTTTATACTTTTTTTAAGTAGTTGTTAAAAGCAAAGAGATTATGAAGACAAACATATCTTTTCCTAAAGGTATTGATCCTTTGATTCTTTCAGGTGTTAATGATGTTAACATCAAGATAATTGAGAGCAACTTCAAAGTTAAGGTTTATCTTACTGATAACTCGTTTGTTGTTGTTGGTGATGAAGATAGTGTTAAAACTGTCAGAAAGGTTATAAACTCAATGATAGATCTTGCTACTAACGATAAGATTGTGTCTGATGATGATATGAACATCATAATAAAACAATACAAGTATCACGATCCATCAAAAGATATAGACCTTGAAAATATAATGCTTAAGGGGGTTGTAGTTTCAAAGAAGAATAAGGTTGTAAGACCTAAAACCTACGGGCAATCTGAGTATATGAAAGCAATAGAAGAGAATGATATAGTTTTTGGAATCGGTCCAGCAGGAACTGGCAAAACATATCTTGCTACCGCTATGGCTTTAAATTACCTACACAGAAATCTTGTGGCTAGGATTATACTAACGCGACCAGCAGTAGAAGCGGGTGAAAATCTAGGTTTCCTTCCTGGCAACCTTGAAGAGAAGGTGAATCCATACTTAAGACCTCTATACGACTCTTTGTTTGACATGCTTGGACCTGAAGAGTACTTTACGCTAATGGAGAAAAATGTTATTGAAATAGCGCCACTTGCATTTATGCGAGGAAGAACTTTAAATAACTCTTTCATCATCCTTGATGAAGCACAGAACACGACAAAAGAACAGATGAAAATGTTCCTAACAAGGCTAGGATTTGGCTCTAAAATGGTTATAACAGGAGACATAACTCAAAGCGATTTACCGAAGAACAAACATTCTGGACTGATACACGCAAAGAAATTGTTTAATGGCGTTGAAGGAATAAAGATAATCTACCTAGGTAAGCAGGATGTTATAAGGCACGAACTTGTTAAGAAAATTATAGAACTCTACGAAAACGAAGAAGAATTATGAAAGAAGACATAATAACAATAGACGGTCCAGTTGGTGTAGGTAAGAGCACGATAGCAAAGATAATAGCAGAAAAACTGTGTTATGTCTACCTAGATACTGGTGCTATGTATCGGGCCTTGTCTCTTAAAGTGATTAGACTTGGTATTCAACCAAATGACACTGAAAGGGTCTCTGAACTCTCTAGAAATACTGACATATCCTTTGAAGGTGGTAGGGTATTTCTAGACGGAGAGGATGTATCATCTCTTATAAGAACCAGAGAAGTTGAAGAGATTGTCTCAATTGTCTCTTCAATACCTGAAGTTCGTAGGAATATCGTTGCAATCCAGCGAAAAATTGCAAGCAAAGGCAAGGTCATTATGGAAGGTAGAGACTGCGGAACTGTTGTAGCACCAAACGCTAGATATAAATTCTACCTTGATGCATCTGTTGAAGAAAGAGCAAGAAGAAGACTATTAGACAAGAAATACTCAAATCAGGACCTAAAACTTGAGGATGTAATAAAATCAATTCAGCAACGAGACCAACTTGATAGAACACGGCAAGACTCACCTCTTACAATACCAGGTGACGCTGTTGTCATAAATACAGATGGGTTAAGTGTAGAAGATGTTGTAAGTAGAATATTGTCAGTCATTCAAGAGAAACAATCAAAACCTTAAGAGTATTGAACTTTAGAATTCAATAAGTATAGGCGTATAAGGTCTTGTAGTAAGAAAGCTTAAGTTGATTTAAATTTTTGTGCTTCTAAGATTAGTAGTTTATCTCACTAAACTAGGCTTAAGGGAAATTGTAGGTTATAAAGACAATTTATGTAATCTGTGCTTTGTTTTTAAACAAAATTGGGTTTTTAATGCGCTTTGGCAACTTGTTTTTGCTCTTCTAGGTGTTTGATATGAGTTGTGTCCTCAACGTTTGAAGGAACTACCTTCCAAAACAGACTGATATACTTATCAAAATTATCAAGAATTTCTTTTGCCTTAGTGCTAGAAGTGTATTTATAATGTTTTTCTAGCATCTCTTTTAGGATTTTAATGTCTCCGTCGGTTGTGTCAATTCTCTGTATTGAAACCATTTGTGGGTTGTAGAGTTTTGGGAAGACATTTTCCTCATCAAGAACAAACGCAAGTCCTCCACTCATACCAGCACCGAAGTTTTTACCTACCTTACCTATTACAACAACAATACCGGCGGTCATATACTCACAACCATGGTCTCCAACTCCTTCAACGACTGCCTTGACACCACTGTTTCTGATAGCAAATCTCTCACCAACTCTACCTCTTATATAAACCTCACCACCTATAGCACCATAAAGTAAAACATTACCAGCGATAACATTCTTGTATGGGTCAAACTTAACATCATCAGAAGGTTTAACAACTATCCTACCACCAAACATTCCTTTACCGAGGTAATCATTAGCATCACCTATAAGTGTTAAATTGATACCTTCAATGATAAAGGCACCGAAACTTTGTCCAGCATTTCCACGGTATTCAATGTTTATCTTCGCATTCTTGAGAGGATTATTTTTCTTATACATCTTGACTATGTAGTTTGAGATTTTTGCTCCTACTGTCCTATCGGTATTTCTGATCTTGAATGAGAAATTAACTTCTCCGGAGTCGTTCTGGACTACTTTCTTGAAACTATCGTCGTTTATAACCTTGTCATCCAGATGTTCTCTCTCTGGAATTTCGTTCTTATTACCACTATACCTCAAAAGATTTCTATCATATCCTGAGTAGTCTTGTAATATGTATCCTAAATTGATATTATTAGTTTTTGGTAAGAACACTTCTGACTTCGGTTTGAGCAGGTCAGTTCTACCTATGATGTCTTGCAGGCTATTGTAGCCCATATTTGCAAGTATTTCTCTTACCTCTCTTGCTACGAATAATAGGTAGTTCATTACCCATTCAGGCTTGCCGGGGAAACGCTTTCTTAGTTCAGGGTCTTGTGTAGCAACGCCTACTGGACACTTGTTAGTATGACATATTCTAGCCATTATACAACCTTCTGCTATCATAGCCATTGTTCCAAACCCGTATTCGTCTCCACCAAGCAGAGCGGATATCACAACATCTCTTCCTGTCTTAAAACCACCATCAACTCTTAACTTAACTCTATGTCTTAAGTTATTTTCAACGAGTATTCTCTGTGTTTCAGCAAGACCGAGTTCCCAAGGCATACCTGCGTATTTTATAGAGCCCCAAGGTGAAGCACCAGTTCCACCATTATGACCACTTATTTGCACGGTATCACTGTATCCTTTAGTAACACCAGCAGCGACTATTCCAACTCCTGTTTCAGAGACTAACTTTACACAAACCCTGCCATCAACATTTATGTGTTTGAGGTCGTATATAAGTTGTGCTATATCCTCAATACTGTATATATCGTGATGGGGAGGAGGTGATATAAGACTTATGCCAGGATTGGTATGTCTTGCTCGTGCTATATCTCCACTTACTTTCTTTCCCGGCAATTGTCCTCCTTCACCAGGCTTTGCTCCCTGCGCAATCTTAATCTCCATCTCCTCAGCAGAGATGAGATAACTAGGACTTACACCGAACCTACCTGATGCAACTTGTTTTATCTTGCTGTTTGACTCACTAAATAGTCTTTCTTCAAGTTCTCCTCCTTCTCCACTATTGCTTTTAGCGCCTAATCTATTCATAGCAATAGCAATCGTCTCATGAGCTTCCTTGCCCAAGGCACCAAAGGACATTGCTTGAGTAGTGAACCTCTTCACTATCTCATATTCAGACTCTACTTCTTCAATAGGTATAGGTTCTCTATCACTCTTTATCTCAAGCAGGTCTCTCAAGGAAGAAGGTTGTCTTGTATTGATAATCTTTGAAAACTCTTTGTAAGCTTCTGCATCACCTTGTCTTGTTGCTTTCTGTATCGCTCTAAGCATATCAGGATTATGCTCGTGAAATTCCCCATCCTTTCTATATTTGTAGAACCCGTAATCGTCTAACATCGGAACAAAATTATCTCCATAACCTTTCTTGTAAAATTCAAGATAATCTTTCTCTATCTCATCAAGTCCTACACCTTCTATCTTGGTTATTGTCCCCCTGAAGTATTCATTGATAACTTCGCTTGATATACCTAGTGCTTCAAATATTTGAGCTCCTCTATAACTAGTGATATCGGATATGCCCATCTTTGACATTATCTTGTAAAGTCCTGCCTCAATAGCCTTTCTGTAATTTGAAAGAGTAGTTGTAAATTCGGCCGGATACTCAGATACCTTTTCAACCGCTGCAGTTCTGGCTATATCAACTACAGTATCATAGGCAAGATATGGGTTTATGAGTGAAACACCATATCCTATCAGGACTGCAAAATGGTGGTCTGTTCTAGGTTCTCCAGACTCTACTATTATTGAGCATTTTGACCTAAGATTTTCTCTTATGAGTCTGTGATGTAATCCAGCACTAGCAAGAAGTATTGGAACATAAGTATTATTGCCATCTACTCCTCTATCGCTTAAAATAACTATATTGTATCCATTTTTTACCGCTTCTACACCTTTGGTTATAACTTCCTCAAGAGCATCTTTGAGCTTTTTACCGCTTCTTGAATCGTATAGAGTGCTTATAACAATAGATCTAAAATTTTCGTTGTTTAATTCCTTAAGGTAACTCATCTCTGCGTTTGTTATGACAGGTGATGAAAATTTTAGTAATTTAGTATTATCAGGGCTATCCTTAAGAATATCTCCAAATGAACCGATGTAAGTATCAAGAGACATTACGATTTTCTCTCTATATGGGTCTATAGGAGGATTAGTAACCTGTGCAAATCTTTGCCTGAAGTAATCAAAGAGATTTCTAGGTTTGAATGAAAGGACTGGAATCGGTGTGTCATCTCCCATTGAACCTATTGGTTCTTTCCCTGTTGATATCATCTCTGCAAGTTGTTTCTCATTTTCACCAGCATCATATCCAAATGATCTTTGTTGTCTTATTAGTTCTTCCTCTATGTAGGTAGTGTGGTATGTTTGACCTGGGATATCTGGAATCTTGATCTCTACTATATTCTTGACCCAGTCTGAGTACGGATACATCTTTGAATAAGTTTCTTTTATCTCAAGGTCTTTTAAAACCTTACTATTCTTAAGATCAATTGCTATTATTTCACCTGGACCTAGTTTACCTTTCTCTACAACTTTTCTATCATCAATTTCTATCATTCCAACTTCAGACCCCATCACAATCCTATTATCTTCAGTGATGACATATCTTGCAGGTCTAAGACCATTTCTATCCAGTATAGACACAATAAACTCACTGTCAGTTAAAACCAAGGCAGCAGGACCATCCCAAGGTTCAGAGATTGTTAGGTTATACTCAAAGAAAGCCTTAACATCATTACTTGAAAATGGGTTTGACTTGTATGCTTCTGGAATAAGCATCATTATTGAGTGTATTAAATCTCTACCTGACATATAAAGTAGTTCAAGGACATTGTCAAGTTGCGATGAGTCGCTACCATAAGGCCATATAACTGGTGATAAATATTTGGTATCTTCACCCCATATATCCTTTGAAAAGTTTGATTCTTTCGCTTTCATCCAGTAGTAGTTGCCTTGAAGTGTGTTTATCTCTCCGTTGTGGGCAAGCATTCTGAATGGTTGAGCGATAAACCAACTTGGAAGAGTATTTGTGCTATACCTTTGATGGAATATCACAAAGTCCGACTCAAAATCTTCCTCATTCAAGTCAGCAAAAAATTTTGCCAACTGTGGTGCAATTAACAAACCTTTATAGACAATAGTTCTTGATGAGAATGATGCAATATAACACTCGTTGTCAAGAGCGTTTTGATAGAAAAGGTATTCTATATGTTTTCTTGTGATATACAATCTTCTTTCTGTTTCTTTTGAATTATCTGGAACTTCAATAAATAGCTGTTTGATGTCAGGCAAACTTTTGAGAGCAGACTCTCCTAGAAATTCTTTTCTTATAGGGACATCTCTCCAAGCAATTACCTTGAAACCTCTTATTGACAAAACTTCATTTATTATCTGGAGAGATTTTTCTTTTTTACTCTTGTCGGTTGGTAAGAAAATAACCGCTACTGCGAACTTACCTTCATCTAGCGAAGGAGATACAACTCTCTTAAAAAACTTGTATGGTATTCTAGTTAAAACACCGCATCCATCACCAGTTTTTGCATCAGCACTCAAGGCGCCTCTGTGAGTTAAATTAGCAACGGCACTGATACCATCAATAACGGTTTGATGATCTCTTCTACCATCTATATTTGCAACAAACCCTACGCCGCATTCATCATGAAAATTCTCAAAGTATTTCCTCCAATCTATATCCATAAAGTAACCTCTACAGTTGAGATAGTATTTTAAATAAGATACTAAAACAATTTCATTTTTCAACTTTTGAATTAAATGCCTTTCGCAGTCTTTTAAGTTATTTTATGTAGAGTGATGTGTATTGGAGAGAATCTCTTCAACTTTTTGGTATCCAAACTGGTTAATGGATACTACTTTGTATATTCTCAATGGTTCGCTTTTCCCTTTAACTTTTATAGGTTCCTGCTCTTCAAACTCAAAGAAGTCTTTTACTAGAGAGTAAGTGTTCTCACTTACGATACAGGTCTTTCCGGGTGCTGCTCCACATAGCCTAGCAGCAGTGTTTACAGCATCACCTATTACAGTGTAACTTAACCTGTCTTTTGACCCCATATTCCCTGCAACGACATTTCCCGAATTTATACCTATACCAGGCATTAGTAAAGGCTTACCTTCCTCTTTCCATCGCTCGTGAAGAGTATCCATCCTTTTTATCATCTCATAAGCAGTTACAACGGATAGTAAAGCATCATTTTGTTCTCCGAATGATACAGGTGCTCCATAAACTACCATTATCTCATCACCTACGAATTTATCAACAACTCCTTTATACCTCTTCACAATCTCAACCATTTCGGTCATATATTCGTTGAGTATGGATATAAGGTCTCTTGGATCCATTTTCTCACTCATTGATGTAAAACCTCTTATATCTGAAAATAACATGCTTACGAACCTCATCTCACCACCTAGCTCTATACCTTTCTTCATAAGTTCCTTCGCAATCTCTTCAGAAACAACCTTGTTCATTATATCTCTCATCTTCTCCTTCTCTTCGATCTGCTCTACCATACTATTGAAGTTTGATGCTATAAACCCTATTTCATCTCTAGACTTAACCAGTGCTCTAACCGTTAGGTCTCCTTCTGAAAGTTTCTGCATAGCGTTTGTTATTATTCTAGCACCTTTGGATATTCTGCTAGATAGAAAGACTACAAGCAGTATAGCAATTATTATAGCAATCAAGACACCAATCTGAACTTGTCTTTCAACAGTTTGAATAGTTTTGTCAATACTTTCTGTTGACATACCTATGTAGAGGTTCGCAACATATTTGTCAATGTCGCCTTTTATGAGAACAGGATAGGAGAAAAGTAGTCTTCTTTCACTTCTGCCACCATAACTTTCATAGTAATACTGTAGAAAACCAGTTATACCAAAACTACTACTAAAAAACTGGTCAATTAGAGAAATTATATAATTGTAATCATCCTTTGTAATTGAGCTCTTTCGGTTATTTATGAAGCTTTTAAACTTACTAAAGTATTTGTCTGCTATTTCATAAGTCACATACTCATATTCAAAAATTTCTACCAATTCTGAAAGTGCGTTTCTAAATTCATCTCCAAACTTTCCTTGATCATATTTTCTCTGAACTGACTTTATCTGCCAGTAGAGAACAGATAGTTTTTCATAACTGTTCTTGAGATTGCTATCTAAATTTCTTATCGCAGTGTTAATAAGTTTAGACGCATAATTACTATCTATGGAAAGTTTTTCAGAAGCCATGCTAATCAGTTTATCTGTTGAAACTTTGAATTTTATCTCTCCTCCAAAAAGCCTTGATATTGTTCTCTCAAAGAAGTTCTTCTTGCTAACAACAAGATTAGTAAGTAGTATGTTGTATATAATCAGAATGTCTCTATTGTTGTATGTTCCTTTAGGTAAGTTGAATTTAGACATAAAGCCTATATCTGGACTTGAGTGAGCAAGGACATTGTTATCAATATCAACAGCAGTAGCCCACATTATATCTTCAGTTTTAGGTATCTCTGCAAATGTTTCTATAAGGTTTATGTATTCTTCTTTTATCTGGAGTTCTGAAAATATGGAGGACATTATCTCTTTTGATGAGAAGATTTCTTTTTCTAGGTTAGGGTTTCTTGCGATCCTTTCAGCTATTATTGAAGATAGAATAGTAGATAATGAAGAAGATACATTCTTTGATATTGATGTGCCTCTCACCTTCATTTCGCTCTCTAGTCCTTCCGTGATTGAGCGAGTGGTTGATGTGTAAAGTATAGAAACCATCAGAATTATTACAACTAGCACTGATAGAAATATTTTTCTACCTAGACTGATCCTTATCTTAAAGGTATTGTTCATACTACATAAATAATATAACTACTTGAAAGATCATATCAAGAAAGATGCTTTTTGAACTTTTGCTATACAACAGATGATCTAAAAATGAGCCCAGGTTTGAGTTCTTTTATTGACCTAACGCCCAAGATTTTCATAGTTTCTTTCATCTCATTTTTTATCTTGTCAAAATAATTTTTGACACCATCGACCCCTCCTCCAAACGCGTAGATTGTGATAGGTCTCCCAATCCCGACAAAGTGAGCACCGATACACAAAGCCTTAACAACATCGGCACCACTTCTAAATCCACCATCAATCCCTATAATGACATCTTTATCTTTCAAAACTTCAACAATACTAGGTAAAACATCTATGGTAGAAGGTAATGAGTCATTTACTCTACCACCGTGGTTTGACACCATTATAACTCTAGCACCTGCCTCGTATGCAAGGATAGCATCTTCTGGAGTCATAACACCTTTTACAACAAAAGGTAGTTTGGTTGAAGAGATGATATACTTAAGTTCATCTAGACCTTTTGGGGAAACTTCTTGATTCTTTAATTTCATTGTAATAATTGATATTCCATCTATGTCCATTCCGACCGCTATTGCTCCAGCGTTTTCTGCTTCCCTTATTCTTTTTATTATTTCGTTATTATCTTTTCTTGGTTTGTAGATACCTATTCCGTTTCCAAAGTTCTCAAGCATTGCTCTTATACCTACTTTGTATTTGTCAGGGGTAGCACTATCACCAACCATAGCGATAGTTCCAGAATACATAGCACCCTTAATAACCCATCTTAGGTAGTCAAGTTCATCAACCACACCACCGAGATTAGTTTTAGTCCCAGTCACAGGTGAGACAACAATGGGCAAACTCAATCTAATCCCAAGAAAGTCAACCGATGTGTCAATCTCAAAAGAGTTAGTGTATATGTATCTTGGTAGGATTTTGTACCTCTTAAGTGCTTTTACATTCTCAACGAATGTTTGACCTGTCCCAACTCCTCCTATACCTGGCATCCTGCCTCTACAAGCCTCACCATTACATTCCCTACAAACGTAACAACTACCGTTAAACCTCTCTTTAGCAATCTTAAGCACATCCTCTTCACTTATTACCCTAATCTCGCTAGATACTTCTGTTGAGATTTTTATCCTTCTAATAGCATTATTCACATTCCTTATTGCTTCTTCTCTGTTTCTCCCGACTGCTATTACATTACCTGCTTTGTCAAGGTTGCTTTTAGGTTCTCTTATTATATCTCCTTCTTTAACCTTGATTATAACATCCTTGACACCTTCAAGTTGTAGTGCTTCATCAACACCTAGTATCTTTGTTACAATCCCCTTGTATGGTATTATTGCTCTCTCAACTGCTACATACTTGTATTCATAATTACCAATCTCAGGTTCTTTGCCTAGATGGATGAGTAAAGCATTCTTCATCAGATTTATACCAGTGGAATAAGGAAACGTGTGAGTTGACATAAACCCACCAGATAGCCTTGAAGCAATCTCACCTATATATGCATTACCATCTTTGGAAATCTTTATGTCTCCTTTAGCACAACCGTTCCCGATACCAACTGCTTTTATAGCCTTTTTGAATTCAAATAATGCTAAATCAACAACTTCTTTCGGTAGGTTTGTTGGCATTATATGACCAGTTTCAACGAAATATGGAGGATATTCTATTATCCTGTCCGCGATACCTGTTATCATAACCTCACCTTTATAGACTAAAGCATCAACACTTAACTCATCTCCTTCAATAAACTCTTCTACCAAAACTCTACTTTTAATTGAGTAGGAGATTGCTTCAGTAAACGCTTCTTCTAGTTCATCTAAACTTAAGACTTTCCTAACACCCCTAGCCCCCATGTTGTCAACTGGTTTTATCACAACTTCTTTCTTTTTTGAAGATAGGATAGAAAATGCTTCCTTAACTTCGTTAATATTGGAGCATAGATAAAATTCTGGAACTTTTATACTGCTGTCCTTGAGTGTTTGTCGCATAAGTGATTTATCAGTAGTTTTAAGTGCTGTATCTGTTGAGACAAGATAAGGTGCTACAATTTCGTTGATTTTCGCTACTGTGTAAGACATATCAGTCCCAACAGTTATCGCACAGATTGTCTTGTCTAGGAGGTTCTCTGATTTAAGTTTCTCTATTATCGCTTCATAGTCTCTTGTACTAATAGGAAAGAAAAGATTTGCTATCCTTGAGCCTATACAGTCTGGGTCTTTGTCAAAAACAATTGACTCAAATCCTAGTTCATTTATCTCCCTTATTATCCTCTCCTGGAGTATTCCTCCTCCAATTGAAACTATATACTTTCTCATAAGTTTATTTGTAGTTATATGATAAAGGATCAAAACCTACTTTTTCTTGACCTATACTACATTTTTCGGAAGTTTGATTATAAATTCAAATAACAGATCAATAGTAGCTATTGGGGTTATGTTGCATACTATTGAGACTTTTTCAAAGACTATACAAAACAAAAAGATCAGCTTTTGTGAATTTTAGACTTACTAGATAAAGGATAAGTATAGCTATCTCTCTTTAGCTTATTCTATACCGAAAGCAAGAGATTCTATTTCACATAAAAAGGTCTATAAAACTTGTTTCCATTCAGTTCTATTTCTTCAACTTTGTTTTCTGTCATGAGTTTTGTAACTAATTCTCTTGCTCTGAAGAAATCAATACCTTCAGATATAACAATGTCAAGTATTGTCAGTGGCCTTCTTTGCATGATACTCATTATATCTTCCTCAAGTTTTGAATTATCTTTAACAACACTCTCTGGTGAAGAATAATGCCTACTCAAGAATTCAACTTTCGGATAGTAAATTGATATGATCTCTTTGGCTCTCCTTAGTTCCTCTGATGATAAGGATTTTGCGAAAGGATAAGCTCCAGGTCTGTCAACAGTGTTTATCTGAACCATATCGGGTTTTATCATACTACAAGTCTGACCTATCTTGTGTAATTCAACTTCATCATCATTAATGCCTTTCACTAACAGAACTTCAAGTAGCATCTTACCTCTATACTCTTCCCTGAACCTTACAAGTCCTTCTATAACTTTATCTACACTTATTGATCTATCTGGTCTGTTAACCTTGATAAATACATCCTCACTAACCGCATCTAGCGATGGACACACAACATCCGCAAGAGATAATTCTCTTCTAACATCTTCTTCATAAATATTCCCAGAGTGTGTCAAAACAGCAACTGGATATTTATATCTACTCTTTATACTAGATATTATCTCTCCCAATTTGGAGTTTAGCGTTGTCTCACCAGCACCAGTGAGAGTTATGTGATCAACTCTACCGTCAAAAGAACTAAAAAACATATCAAGTTCCTGAAGTATAGTTTCCTTCTTGACATACTCCTTCCTTTGCACTACAGTTTTTTTCGTAATGCCTATCTCACAAAACACGCAATCATAATTACAAATCTTATGAGGCACTAGGTCAATCCCTAAAGACATGCCCAATCTTCTAGATGGTAAAGGACCAAAAACATATTTTAGTTTCATACCCTATAAAAATTTAACATCTCACACTTGCTTTTTCAAATACCATACCGACAGTATAACAGACTATCAAAACAGTCGTCTCATGTTATCTGAAAATTATGAGTAGATTTTTAAACTTCCCCAAAATTAAATAGTCAATCATCAAAATGTGATGTTAAAAATTCATCTATAATATTTTGAGAATCTATCTAACCAAAACTCTGCTAGAGGTCTTACTTCTTCAGAAGTTATTCTTAAAAGTATATAGATCGCTTTCTTTCGCTTGTTTAGAGCGTAATAACTTCTGGCGATATAGACATCAATTAAATCTCTCTGTTCTTGTGTCTCTACTTCCTCCCTTATCACTCTCAACTTCTCAAGTGAGGCCCTATAATCTCTTTTCAGAAAATATTCCCTTATAATTTTACTAAGTCCTAAACTCTTATCCTTATATTCCATAGTATTGTTTGTAGAGATTTCTGCCAAAGATACATTAGTTTGCAAATTTGTTTGTGTCAATACAGTATTCGTCATTATGTTTGTATTTGTATTAACTTGAAGTTTGTTGGTATATAGATTTGTTATGATGTTTGTATTTGTGGGGAATTGAGTTTGAGGTATAACATTTGCTCTTATGTTTTCATAAATGTATTCACCATTTAATACTGGGATGATAACATACTTTTTGTTCGGTTGTAAGCTGTCTGTTATTGAGTATCTACTATCATTGGTTGAATACTTAAGAATACCTAGTATTTGAAAATCCGTTAGGTTAACAGGTCTATTATTTTGTATCGTAAGTTCATTTGTTGAAGAATATACATTATAATACAGACCTCCTATAAGGTTAGTAGGTCCATACCATTGAATTAATATTAAGTTGTTTTCCAGATTCGTTGAAGAAACTAGATTATAAACATAACCAAACGAAGTTGATGCTACAATAAACAGAAAAACGAGTAAGATAAGTCTCTTCATAAGACATATTATAATATATCGTCATCATACTTTGATAAACTTTTTTGTTGATAGATTCTGATTTTCTATTAAACTAGTTCCAAACACCACTAATTACAGTTCCACAATTCGGACACTTTCCCCCTTCCACTCTCATCATCGTCACATCGTGCCACAATCTGGTTATAAGGGGTTCTTTGCAATTTGGGCAGTATGTTGTACTACCTTCACTATACCACACATTACCTGTGTATACATATTTAATTCCCATTCTCAAGGCTATGTTCCTTGCTTCTATAAGTTTCTCTTTCGGAGTATTTGGCAAATTTCTCAACTTATAGTCTGGATGAAATGCCGTAAAATGTAATGGAACACTATCACCTAGGTTTTCCAAAACCCACTCTGACAATCTCTTTATTTCTTCTGTGCTGTCGTTGAGTGTTGGTATTATCAGGTTTGTTATTTCAAACCATACTGTTCCCAGTTCCTTTAGCCTTATTAATGTCTCTTTAACTGGATCTAGGTGCGAAAGAGTTATCTTTTGGTAAAAAGTCTCCGTTATGGCTTTTAGGTCTATGTTCGCTGCGTCAACATACTGATAAACATCATAAAAGGCTTCTCTTGATATGTATCCATTTGAAACCATTACTATCTTTATACCATATTCCTTTGCTATTTTTGCAGTATCTATTATATATTCTCCTATTATTGTTGGCTCATTATAAGTGAATGCTATGCTTGGACATTTGTAATGTATCGCTAGATTTACAAGATTTTCTGGAGGAACATATACACTATTAACTTGATCTATCCTCGCTTTGGATATGTCCCAATTTTGACAGAACAAGCAGCCTAGATTACATCCTGCAGTTCCTAGAGAGAGTATTGGGGTTGATGGTAAAAAGTGAAATAGGGGCTTCTTCTCAATAGGGTCTATATGGATTGCCGCAGGTCTAGCATAGCCGATAGAGTAAAGAACACCTCCTTCATTCTTCCTTATGAAGCAGAAACCAGTTTTCCCATCTCCAATGACACAGTATCTAGGACAAAGATAACATCTCACTTTGCCATCACCTTTCTCCCACCATTTAGCAACAACCTTAGTCTCTACCATATATCCTCCATACTAATTACTATAAATCAACTCACAATATTTGTCAAATCAAATAAAAAAACAATAGTAAATCTAGAATTAAAAACTGATCTACTCGGTAATATCTCCTATCTTGAACTTTTGTATTCTCCTTGACTTTGTTGTCGGCTACTTTCCTGATTGCTATGGAATCCTGTTAAAAAAACAACAAGAAATAACAAGATGTATAAAATTCAGGCATTCAAAAACTATTCTGATTATAAATTAAGCAAATTTATTACAAAATTAAGCATAAATATTTTACTTGTCTAAAAAACAAGCAACAATTCACAGAACTTCAAAAATAAGGAATAGACTTATTTACAAGTATTTTTTGGCATTTATAGAAAAAACTAAAA
This sequence comes from Spirochaetota bacterium, assembly GCA_025061835.1. Classification (NCBI taxonomy): domain Bacteria; kingdom Pseudomonadati; phylum Spirochaetota; species Spirochaetota bacterium. The sequence goes on along the minus strand of JANXAC010000001.1, from coordinate 254,270 downwards.
ACAAATTGGCACACTATTTGATACCATGACTAACCAATAACATAAAGAATAGGAGGTATATTATGAAGAGGCTGATATTAGTTCTAGCGATTGTGTGCTTAACAAGCATGGCGTTCGGAGCAAGTTTCTCCGCTTGGGTAGGAATGACGGGCGAAGGCAAATTTGCTTTAAATCCATTTATATATGTTCCTACTTCGTTTGACGGAATTACACTAGACCTTGCAGTTGCGTATGGATTTAGTGGTAACATTGATGTCATAGCAAACTTATCTTCTCTTTCCTTTAGTAGTGCTGGCTTCGGTTGGGGTGGAGCATGGATAATGCCAAGATACGATCTTGGTTCTGCTGGGCTATTACCATATAACATAATAGCACTACAGTTAGGTTATTTAGGTAATTTACTTGCTTCGCTTCAGTATCACACATTGATTAAACCGATTGATATATTCGGAATTGAATTTAACGCAAGTGTAAGCTACTTGGCACCAGATTTCATATCACTAGGAGCTATAATAGCACCAGTCGTGAATATTTTTGGACCTTTAAGCATATACTTTGAGTTTGACCCTAGTTTTGCAATATCCCCAGAATCAGGTTTTGGATACACACTCATAGGTGGTATAGACCTAAACTTCGGTAGCGCTGGAGAGTTAAGCCTAGGATATAACATCACTTCAAGCACGATTGTAGCGTGGTATTTCATCGTATTCTAATCTAACAGGGAGCACTGCTCCCTGCGAATATAAAATTAATAACTCTCAAAAACCAAACTCTTTAAAAATTCCAAGTTCTCTCTGAAAGTGTATTCCTTCAAGAAGATGTCGTAAATCATCTTCGCGACAGCATACGCTATTGAAAATGGCTTAAAAACGATGTAGTAAGGAACAAAATTTTTCTTGAGATATTTGAGGAATGAAACCATCTTCATTATTCTCTTGTGATTTGAGACCTTAAAACTACCACTCTCAAGATGTATTATCCTTGTCTCTCCAAGTAATCCTATCTTATATCCACTTCGTAAGACCCTTATCTGTAAATCTGCCTCTTCAAAATACATAAAAAACCTATCATCAAATCCACCAACTTTCTCTAAAATGTCTCTTCTTATAAACATATCCGCACCAATTATATAATCAACTCTAACAACTCTTTGACTACCAAAAAAGTCTCTTACAAAATCTTTATATTTCTTGTCTTTGAAACTAAACTTGTTCTTCAAACTTCTAGGTAAGAATGGCTTGAGAATATATTCTGTTATACCAACCTTGACAGGAAAGAAATCACCCCAAGACTGAACAAAGTTATCATCTTTATCAACCAAAACAACTCCTATAACACCATACTCCGGATTGCTCTCCATAAAGTCAAACATAACTTTGATTGAGTTTTCAATAAGTATCGTATCTGTATTCAAAAACAGAAGATACTTACCACTAGCATATCTACTCCCGAGATTACACCCCCCAGCGAAACCTAAATTACTTCCACTTTCAATTATTACAACTTGAGGAAAACTATTCATAACAGCCTCAACAGTCCCATCCCTAGAATCATTATCAACAAGTATTATCTCGTAGTCCAAATCCTTTGTCTTATCTAGTATGGAGTTTATACAGTTCAGAGTAATATCTCTGGTTTTGTAACTTACCAGTATCACACTAACATCTTTCATAATGTCAGCCCTTCGCAAATTCTCTTCATATTTATTATAAACTCTTACCACTCACTGATTGCTAATAGGTTAAATGATTTATCAAAACCAAAACTCCAGTTGAACTATATTTTTCAAAGGTCAAACTGATCCCATATAACGCATCTTCCGCATATACCTGAAAAATCATTTATAAAGTGCTTTTTCAAAACATCTGCTTTTCTATTAGCAATATCCTTAACATCTTCATTCAATACATTACCAATGATGTTATCCAACCTTGTATCGTTCAAACAAAGTGCAACATCCCCGTTTGGTAGAATTACCAAAGTTGTATGTAGTTTATAGCAAGGAAGCCTGTATGGTAGAATTGTATTGACTGCAACTATTTCTTCTATTTGAGGTCTTTGTATTATCAAGTTCAAATTCTTGTATTCCTTATGAAAAGAAGGTAAAATATCATCATTATATTTGCTTCTGACAAATTTTACATAAAGTCTCGTTGGGTCAATCTTGAGTAGTTCGTTTAGATTAGACATTACCTTGTCGTAGTCAAGTTCTTTAAGTGTTTCAAATCCTTCTTTCCTGTTGCTAGGTATATCAACGAAGATGCTAAAAAACGGATATCCTTTGAAACCTTTTGTATCTCTAGTCTCCGAGTAAATTTCCTTTAGAGTGTCAGGAAGTTCGGGCAAAGAGGTGCTTAAAATGAAACTGATTTCACTTTTTTTGTAGTTTAGAATTTCTTTGATAATCTGATTGAATCTCGGATTATAAATAGGTTCGTTGAATGCCCCTAGCATTACTCCAAGGGTTTTTGAATAATCTACGACTTTATTGATTATCTTCCTAAAACTTTCTTCCGTTATGTTTTCAACTTCTTTACCCCAAGATGGAGTGTATTTTGTATTGACTTTGACGTTGGAAATCTCAATGTAATAAAAGGACGGTATCTCTGTGATGATAAAAGGTTTGGAAGAAATTAAACTCACTAACTGTTCCACAACATTACTAGAAAAATCAATCTCATCAACAACTCTTTCAAACATCTCCCTACCTTTATAAGTTCTTAAGTCAAAATCCCATCTATACATCCTTATATCTCTATCTAAAATATCAACAAAATACAAAGACTCATCAAGCTCAGTAGATGATAAGATGTTTCTTAAAGGTTTATCAATTTTCTTATACTTCTCTAGAACTTCGGTGAGTAATTTTGTATCCCAAACTTCAAACTCCATATACTCTGGAAGATTTGCAATAAATAATATCTCTCCTCTTTCCTTTGAGAGTCTATCAATAATAGAGACATCTAGAAAAGCGGATGAATTCCAAGTTACCACCACTCTATCCAAGTCCTTCAAGGACGCTTTCAAACTCTCGTAGTTAGGTTCTACGAATATCTTTTGATATGGTAGTTTATCAAACAGATGATTCTGATAGTCCGTATCTTTTATCACCACCAGAGGAAGCATAAAGAGATTATATGTTTTGCTAGTCTTTGATTGCGAATTTGAATTAACATCAAGGAATTTCTATCCTATCATTTACTCTTTTCTCGCTGAATAATCTAATCTTTAATCTACATCCTAATAGAGACAAACATAATATCTAACCTCCTCATTAGCGGAACAATCTAATCTCTGTCAAGCCTTTTAGCAGGAATAAACTAAAGTTTTTACTGTTTGTTTTTTGCTAGCAGATTGGGATCACTTGTGATCCTACTATCTTTTAGTTGAGTTACTTGACCTTTTTATTGACACTTCTGTTATTGGAAGAACAAGTGTATTAAGTCCTCGTTCCTAGGTTTATGTTTGTCCCAACAACAGCCATCTTACAATTATCTCTAACTTCGCAGTAGAATAACTTGTATAACTTACTTCTTATGCTTTACCAACAAAATGTTTTAGACTAATCTCTAGTTATTGTCTTTATAACATTTCCTTTTGGATCAATCACTTCAACCTTCAATGGCATCTGACCGATTGCGTGTGTTGAGCAAGATAAGCAAGGATCGTAGCATCTTATACCTGCTTCTATTCTGTTGAGTATTCCTTCTTTTATTTCTCCGTTTCCGTTCTTTAAGTACGCTTTAGCAATCTGAAGGACAGTTTTATTCATTGCTAAGTTATTCTGACCCGTTGCTATTATGAGATTAACTTTCTGTAGAACTCCGTTTTCATCAACCCAGTATTGATGGAATAGAGTTCCTCTTGGTGCCTCGGATACTCCAACGCCTATTTCTTTATTAACACCACCTTGAGCCCTTACTTTTCCTTTATAGATTATTGGATTCTGGACTATCTCCTCTATTTTCTCAATACAGTGCACTATCTCTATCAATCTTGCGTAGTGATACAAAAAGGAACTTGTTACTACTCCTGTTGGTGATAGAGATTTAAACTCTTTTAACTCCTTATCAGCCAAAGGTGTTCCCATACTTTCAGAAACATTTAACCTCGCTAAAGGTCCAACTCTATACATTCCCTCTGGAAACCCAAAAGCCTTCAGATATGGGAATTTCAGGTATGAATGGTTAGAACTCGCTTCTCCTATGTATTCATAGTATTTTCTAGGATCAACTTTGTCAAAAACTATATTACCATTTGAGTCAACAACTCTCAACAAGCCATCATGATGGTTGAATGAACCATCCTCATTAACGAGTCCCATGAAGTAACTTGGAAAATTACCGAAGTTTTCAACTAGATCCTTATTCTCATCGATATACCTCTTGAAGAACTCAAGTCCAATCCTTACGGTTTCTTTTACCTCTGGCATCCAATCAAGGATTATCTGCTTCTTATCCTCTGACAAAGGTTCTCTTACACCACCTGGCACAGCCCAAGCGGGATGTATTTTCTTACCACCTAGCATTTCAATAACATCTTGTCCAAACTTTCTAAGTCTGATTCCTCTCCTTGCAAGGTCTGGATACTTCTCTATCACACCGAATATGTTTCTCTTTGCCGGGTCAGAGTCAAAACCTAGTAGAAAGTCTGGTGATGATAGATGGAAGAAACTCAAAGCATGCGACTGTGTAAGTTGTGCTGAATTCATTAGGTATCTTAAGAGTCTAGCAGCTTCTGGAACTTCCACACTCATTATGTCATCACCAGCCCTAGCCGATGCGAGCAAATGACTTACAGGACATATACCGCATATCCTCTGCGTTATCCCGGGCATTTCGGTAAACATCCTGCCTTCGCAGAACTTCTCAAATCCTCTTACCTCAGTAACATGAAATTGAACGTCATCAATACCACCATCTTCGTTTAGGTATATACTTATTTTAGCGTGTCCTTCTATCCTAGTGACTGGATCAAGAATTATTCTTTTTGTCATAGGTCACCTCCTTAACCGTATCTATAATGTTCTTTTGAAAACTCTGGTTCCTTGCCTTCAAGAAGGCATTTTATAGTATACCAAATTGAGTCTGCTGAAGGAGGACAACCAGGCATAAAATAATCCACTTTCACAACATGAGATATAGGAACGACTTTGTTAAGTAGCCTTGGAACGACTACTCTGTCGGATGGTATCATCTGGTTATGTGTTGCTTTGTCAAGATACACTGAGTTTAACACATCGTCAGTCTTGAATAGGTTTCTGTAAGAAGGAACGTTCCCAGTTACTGCACAATCACCAAATGCAACAAGTATCTTACTTCTCTCTCTCACAAGTTTCAAAACCTCAACATTATCTGTATTAACAACCGCACCTTCAACTAAAGATATATCAACTTCTGGATAATCTTGATACTCTTTTACAGGAGTGTGTAGCTTCCAATCTGTTATTGGAGAGGACATAATTTCAGCAACTTGAGCAAGTTCTATAAGCCTCTCATCTAGATCCAAAAATGACATATGACAACCTGAACAACCACCGAGCCAAACAGTGCCAATCCTTACCTTACCCATATTTTAGCCTCCCTACCTTCAAGGATTCTTTCTAGGAAAGATCTATCCTTTATCATTTCTGAAGTTGTAGCAGTTTTTTCAAATAATGCCCCAACAGGACAAACTTGAACACATTTACCACATTGAGTGCATTCCTTAACCTGACCCCAAGGTTCGTCAAGACCAGAAATGACTCTTACATTTATTCCCCTACCCTTAAGGTCCCAAACATGAGCTCCCTCAACCTCATCGCAAACTCTTATACATCTAGTGCATTTGACACATTTGCTTTGGTCCATTACGTATCTAGGATGCGAAGCGTCTATTTGGAACAACTGCCACAAATAGTCAAATCTTACACTCTCCATCCCTACCATGTAGCCTAGGTTCTGTAATTCACAGTATCCGTTCACAACACAGGAAGCACAGATATGATTACCTTCAGCGAAAAGCAGTTCCACTATCATCCTACGATAATTTCTTAATTTTTCACTATCTGTATAAACTACCATTCCCTCCTGAATTTTGGTAGTGCATGCAGGAACAAGTTTTGGAATTCCCTTTACTTCAACTAGACAGAGCCTACAAGCCGCAACTGGTGTAAGACCTTTCAGATCACATAGAACCGGTAGAGATATTTTATTCTCTTTGATGATATCAAGAATCGTTTGTCCTTCTCTACCAGTGCATTGAATATCATTAATAGTTAAAGTTAAGACACTCATAAATCCTCCTTACAGATAAGTATTAACAACATCAAACTGTTTAACTTCACAAACATTAGCAATACATCTTCGTTCATTTATATGTGCCAAGTATTCTTCCTCAAAATACATTATTGAACTCAAAACAGGATTCGGTGCAGTTTGTCCAAGACCGCACAAACTCATCTCACGAACCATATACGCAAGGTCTTTAAGGTTTTGATAATCTCTCATTGTTGCTCTGCCGTCTGTTATCTTTTGGAGTATATCCTTCATAATAACTGTTCCAACTCTACAAGGAATACACTTTCCACAGGACTCGTCAGCACAGAATTCCATAAAGAATTTTGCAACATCAACCATACAAGTGTTTTCATCCATAACTATAAATCCACCAGACCCCATTATAGATCCAACTTCCCTAAGACTTTCATAATCAACAGGTAGATCAATGAACTTCTCTGGAATACATCCTCCAGAAGGACCTCCCGTTTGAACAGCTTTGAACTTCTTACCTCCTTGAATACCTCCACCTATCTCGTATATCATCTCTCTTATTGTTACACCCATCGGCACCTCAACAAGACCTGTGTTGTTTATCTTCCCCGCAAGAGCAAAAACTTTTGTTCCTTTACTTTTTTGAGTCCCGATACTAGCGAACCAATCTCCACCGTTATTGATTATCGCATAAATGTTGGCATAAGTTTCTACATTATTTATCAATGTAGGATAGCCCCAGAGACCCTTTTCGGCAGGAAATGGTGGTCTCTGTCTTGGCATTCCTCTCTTACCTTCTATTGAAGCAAGCAAAGCAGTCTCCTCACCACACACGAAAGCACCAGCACCTACTCTGATGCTTATATCAAAACTAAAGTTAGTTCCCATTATGTTAGTTCCAAGTAACCCTGCTCTTCTTGCATCCCTTATCGCTTTGGAAAGTCTTTCTATCGCCAGAGGATACTCCGCTCTTACATATATAAATCCTTGAGATGCTCCAACTGCATACGCTGCTATAGTCATACCTTCAAGCAATCTATGAGGCATACTCTCCATAACGCTTCTATCCATAAACGCACCAGGGTCTCCTTCATCTCCGTTACACACAACAAATTTAGTCTCAGAAGGTTGTTTTGACACAGTCTCCCACTTTATTCCTGTTGGAAATCCTGCTCCTCCCCTACCTCTTAACCCACTCTTTTTAACCTCTTCTATCACATCCTGCCTACTCATCTCCAGAAGAGACTTTGCAAGCGCTGTGTAACCCCCAAAAGCAATATATGAATTTAGGTCGGCAGGATCAACATTACTAAAGTCTTTCAGAACAATATAGAACTGCTTTCTGTAGAACGGATCATCTGCTCTCATTACTCCATCTTCCCTAGGAGTTCTCTTAACAAAATGTCTCTCCACTATATCTGCGACATTTTCAACAGAAACATTAGTGTATATAATCCCTTCCGGTTCAATTTTAACAAGAGGCCCCTTACCACAAAGACCAAGGCAACCAACATTCACAACAGCAACACTATCCTTTAAGTCGTACTTCGCCAAAACATCCTCAACTATCTTCTTAAAAGAGACACTACCTAATGAGTGACAACTCGCACCCCCACATATCAATATCCTATGCTTATACTTACTCAAAACATCGTTTTGCTTCTGGTATATATCCTTTAGTTCCTCTACATTCATAACAAACTCCTACAACTACATCAAAATTTTATTAATTACATCTCATACCTTTGTATGGTCATTAAAAATTATACCAAACTTGTATATTTTACTAGAACTGATCTCTAACTCTTATGGAAAACTAGAAACTTGTTAGACAAAACAAATTTTTTAGTGAATTTGAGAGTAGGTAAAAACTTTATTAAAATTCTACCTATAAAAATTTTTAGGGAGGTGAGAGGTAGAGATGGAAAGGATAAACTCTCTTGGTAGGCATTTGCTTGTTGAGTATTACGATTGTGATGCAGATGTGCTTGACAGTGTTGAACAGATTAGTGCTGCTATGGTCAAGGCAGCAGAACTATCAGGAGCGACAGTTATAAACAACACTTTTCATCACTTTAGTCCCTTTGGTGTTAGCGGAGTGGTAGTTATTGCAGAATCACACTTATCCATACACACATGGCCCGAATACGGATTTGCTGCTGTTGATCTCTTTACTTGCGGGGATGATGTTGATCCTTGGATAGGGTTCAACTATCTAAAGGATGTCCTAAAGTCAAAATATTTCACAGTTATGGAAATGCGAAGAGGTCTCATTGAAACAAAAAATGGAAAACTTTTATTCAAACCAGTATCTTCAGAACAATTATCTCATAACAGAATATGACTGGATAGGATACCTATAACAAATCTGAAGAGAATAAACTTCAATTAAGAAGATAAATTATCAACTACTATTTTAACAATCCTATCAACGGTTCCTGAACTATCCACTAGTTTTTTGACTCTGTTTTCTAGATTTATATAAGTATCTCTATCGTTAAAGATCTTTTCAACATACTTTACTATGACCTTGGCATTAACATCATCTTGTAGTAGTTCAGGAAATAATTTCTCTCCTAGGAGTATGTTAGGTAAGGATATATACTTTGCTTTCACTAATCTCTTACCTATTTCAAATGTTAGCCTTGATACTTTATAAACAACTATTGTTGGCTTTTTAAGTAAGGCAAGTTCTAGCGTTATAGTTCCTGATGCCGAAACTGCAAGGTCACAAACATCTAGTAAAGCATAATCGTTGTTGTTATCAAAAACTTTCACAGTATTCTCCAATTTCATATCCCCAATCATTCCAACTATGTAATCTCTATAAGTAGGATGTGCTATGATCGTGTAGAATTCCACTCTAGTAGGGTCTATACTCGTTTCACCTGATAAAATCAGTTTGACAACATCTAAAATAGGTCTCAAAAGCGTTCTAACCTCTTGTTCTCTACTACCGGGCAAGAGAAGAATTTTTTTAGTTCCTTCTTTAAAGAAATTTTTGTATTTATCCTTTGAAGAGTAGTTTCTTGAAATTCTGTCAATAAATGGTAGCCCTACATATACAGCACCATCTGAAACTTGTTTATAAATATCATAGTCATTTCTAAAAGTGCATATTATTTTATCGCAGTATTTAGCAACTTTATACTTCGTATTCTCCCCCCAAACTGATACCATCGGCGGAAAATAGTAAAATACTTTCAAGCCAAGTTCCTTTGACACTCTCGCAAGTAGTATGTTAAAACCTTGATTATCTACAAGAAACACTAAATCTGGCTTATTATCCTTAAGATACCTTTTCACTCTACTAAGTAAGAAGAGTTTGTAAGGAACGAATTTTAGCGATTCAACAAAACCTACCGAACTCGTTATACTCTCATCAGTTTTAGTTATATTAACCATTCCTGCTTCCTCCATCTTCCTGCCCCCTATTCCAACACACTCTACACCAACTTTTGTAAGTTCCCTTATTACCTCAGAAGCACTTAGATCACCAGAAACTTCACCAGCCGAGAAGAAAACTCTCATCTTTCTCATAAGTTCATTTTCTATGATTTTTAGATTACTTTTCTAGAAACCTTAAAACATAAACTTCTAGTGAAATCAAGCCTATCCCTACTAGAAATGAGTATCTCTCACTTCATAGCGAATTTCTATCCTAGATGAGAATATGTCAGGAACTTCAAAATATAATTTCTAAAATGTAATCTGGAACAAATTTATATTAGATGGAATGTATGAAATACTACCTACTCACCATAACTATATCCATAGGAAGTAATGTCTGATTGGTAAGATAGGTTATTCTACTAACAACATAGAAACCATCTGAATAGATACCTACTCCCCTAGCGAAAGGTTCTTTTGCACCTTGTTTGAAAAATGATAAACTGTATGAACTGTTAGTAAATTCTTCTTTTAGCACAACAAGAATATTCGTCTTGTCTCTACTATCAACAACACAACCATCTGCATTCCTAAGGCTTCTTAAATAAGACATTACAAAATAATTCAGAGTTCCTAATTTTTTGATAAGATAAGAGTTAGTAGCATTGAAATGGTCTAGATACCTTCTTGTAATACTCTCGTATAGAACCAAAATTCCCTCATAAATATCTTCTTGACTTCGGATTGCTGATGGAAGAGAGTTAGTGAATGGTATCTTGCTAATCTCATCCATTATCAGTTTCCTATTCAGTATCCTCTCAACAATCTCATTCACATAATTTGATATTTCACTATCAAGAAGTGGTAATTCATATAGATTGCTGTAGTTGTACCTTGTAGGTTTAGTATTATCAATTATACTAATTACTCTCTGATCTTTAAATATAGGATTATATCTCATCGTCAAAGTATCTACTAGATTGCTAAAATACTCGTTCTGATAGTTAAGATATCTGTTGTAATTTGATACAAGAGTTCTTAAATTTTTTTGATTGTATCTTCTTTCTTTGGAAACCTCTATATCAACTATCCTCCTTTGAGATACCAACAGTTCAGGTGATAGAGCCAAAATTTGAGGTTTTAACTCTTGAACCGCTCTTCTCAATTCCTGTATGTTTGATATCCTTTCTTCTATAAGACTATCATAATAATTACTTATCCTCCCCAAAGATGATGCAAAATTGTTGCTAATATTCTTAAGAACCTTCGCTATACTGTCTTCAGATATATCAGTTCTACTCAAGGTCAAAAACACTTCCTTATCCAGTCTATCTTTCTGAAATTCTATCTCAAGATTTCTTAGGAACTCAAGATTTTTTATATCTCTCTGGTATGATTGTATGTAAGACAGTTTGTCATAGTAACTATTTACCATATCCTCTGCTGATAAATCCTTGAGTTCTTTCTGACCTATATCAACATCATAGGATCTTCTAGAGATGCTATCCATAACGAAATAGGTTGCTATTCCTATAAGTAGGAAAATGAGAAACACAACAGGTATGATATAATTTTTGTTTGATTTGGTTTTCTCAAACTCTTCCTCCAAATTGTATATATTTTCAGACCTTGTCTTTGATTTAATTTCATGTTTAAGAAAATATCTTACTATTTCTTTTGAACTTCCTATTTTTCTTTCATCTCCCATACACCACCCCATCCCTGAGGAGCAACTCCTACTCTCGTTCTTTCAATGAAAATATCAACAAAAGGTAAATTTACTGAAGCAAATATATTATAAGCCTCTTTCCAATTTCCATCGTAGTATAACTTAAGTGCTTTTGAAAACATCTCAAACTCCCTCTTCATACTATCAGAAATTTCATTCTCAAATATAGGCAAGTATATTCTTCTTGATTCCTTCTTACCCTTAACAGCAACGTTATCAATCTCTAGGAATATTATATCCGACTTATAGTATGGCATATTTTCAACATCATTTTTAACATACTCTGAAACTATAACAGGTAGTTTGTAGTATTTTGTAAGCCCCTCTAGTCTTGAAGCAGAATTTACGGCATCTCCTATAACTGTGTTAGTCATCCGCTCGTAAGAACCGACATTTCCATAGAATATCTCACCACCATCTATACCTACACCTACTTCTATCATAACAGCCTTGTATATCTTCTCCTCCTCTTCGGTTAAGTATCCTTTCATAGAAATTAAATCATCCCTCACTCTTTTCATATCATCTCTAAGCATCTTAGCGGCTCTCTGAATATCGTAAGCAGATTTAATAGCATCATAGGATTTACCCTTATCACTTATAAGCCCGAATACCACCAGAAGAGCATCTCCTATTATGGATATTACCGAACCGTTGTTTTGAACGATCTTACTTATAGCGTTGCTGTAGTGTAGATTAAGAAGGTTTATTATGTTGTTACCAAGAGTTTCTGTCATGAATGTAAAACTTCTTATGTCAGAGAATAAAATTGATAATTCTTTTGTATGTCCTTCTAGTCTTACCTCCTTTTCTTGATAGACCTTCATAACAGTATCCTTATTTACAAACCTCTTAAATATATCAAGAAGAGTGTTTATGAGAGATGAGAGTGAATTGAAAGACATCGCAAGGAATGTTATATCGTTGTTGTCCGCTTTGCTGACATCTATAATTCCAAGTTGCTCTTTTTCTACCATTTCAAGTATTGAATTGGTTATCTTTCTTATGTACCTCAGAATGTAGAAAACAACTATCAGTCCAAGTCCAAACATTATAAGAGTTATTCCAACAACAATCAGGGAGATGTTGAAAAAAACTCTCCTTGAGTATTCATAAAACTCATTTTCATTCTCAGCCCTTACGATATGAAAGTTGAATTTCTGGTTGAATTTGTAAAAACCAAAATACTTATTACCGTTTATCATAAATTCAACAGAACCTTCAAGGTTAGTAAGAGTAGTAATAGAGATATTAGTTATCTCAAAAGTTGATGAGGAAAATATAATTTTATTGTTTGATATTCCAATACAAACTGAACCTTTATTCTCAAAAGTATTAATACTCCTTGCCACTATGTTTGAGAATGCTTTCTCAAAATTACCGGTATTCACAAAAAGGTCATACTGATTGTTTGCGTAGTTGTATATCAACCTTAAGTCATTTGCTAATATCTTTTTGGACTGATTAACTATCTCAACATTGTTAAGAGACAAGTTTATATAATTCGTGATCAGGTTTGAAAACAAGATGAATATAGAAAAGATTATAGCAATCCTTAAAGGAGTGGACTTAATCTTTAAGTTTGAAAACCTTCTCACACTTTACCTCATACAGTTTTGATTATAACCAACAATGAAATGTAAATGCAATATACACTAGTTTTTACTCTCAACGAAGTCCAGAATCCTTTTGAGAGATTTTACAACTATTAATGAAGATACAAGGACAAAAAACTAAAGATAATATTGCTAACGGGATTATCAGATTAAAAGTATCAAGCACAAAACCAATTTACATCGGTTTCTAGACATTTACTGTTTTACCCTATCAACCCTTGATTCACACTATCTTACCTTTCATCGGTTCTTGATACCTTAACTGACCTCAAGAATCCTTTCACAAACAAAACGATGTAATCAATACCAGAAATTATAGTAACTAAAACCATCAACAACATAGTGTAGTAAGGTATTAAACCTAACAACCCAAGATTAGATAGTATAGATTCCTTTGAAAGTTCTTTGAAAATGAAGTTGATTACCAACATATAAACTAGTATTGAGATAATACTTACAAACTGTATTGTCGTTTTAAGTTTTGCGAAAAATGTTGTAGGTATCGGAAAGCCATTTCTATCCGATATCGGCTTCAGTATTGAGACTAAAACATCTCTGAAAAGTATGATGAAGAAGAAGTAGAGTGGTATCATCAAATAATCAACAAGAGAAATCGCTAAAAGTGTTCCTAAAACTAAAAACTTATCTGCTATCGGGTCAAGTATAAAACCAAACTTTGTCTGAAGGTTATACTTCCTTACTATCATCCCATCAAAAGCATCAGTTAGAGCACCAAGAACAAAAAGTATAAGTGCAACAACAATGTTTATAATTCCGCCACTGCTTATTAGTATGAATATTATAGGAAACAGTAATATCCTTAACGATGTAAAAATATTTACCAAAGCAACCTTGAGTTTAGATCGTTCTTGCGTACAAGTCATAACCTACAACCTTTACCACAAAAGCATCAACAACATCACCTTTACTCAATTTTCTCGTTGATACAAGATGTATTGCACCATCAATTTCAGGTGAGTTAATTTCGGACCTTGCTATGTAATTTCTATCATCAAGGACAGTATCAATCATAACCTTCTTAACCTTGCCAACTAACTTCCTCAATTCCTCTTCGGTAATCTTCTGTTGTATCCTAAGAAGAGTATTCCTCCTTCTAGACTTTGTTGATTTAGGTATATTATCATTCATTGAGAAAGCATAAGTTCCTTCCTCGTGAGAGTATGTAAATACACCCATCCAATTAAACCTAATATTACCAACGAATTCCTTTAGCTCCTCAAACTCTTCCTTTGTTTCTGAAGGAAAACCTACAATAAATGTAGTTCTTATTGCAACATCTTTGACCTTCTCTCTAATCCTACTTATAAGTTCAACGTATCTCTCCTTATTACCCCCCCGTCGCATAAGTTTGAGTATCCTATCGCTTACATGCTGTAAAGGAATGTCAAAATATTTACAGACTTTACTCAGACCTGCTACTGCATCAATAAGTTCATCACTAACTTCTGTTGGATAAAGATAATGTAATCTAATCCATTCTAAACCATCTACTTGATTGAGTCTTTCAAGAAGTTCTACCAGTCTTGGCTTACTGTAGATATCAATTCCGTAATTACTCGTATCCTGTGAAACCAGTATGACTTCTTTAATACCATTATCCACTAAAAACTTTGCTTCATCAACTATACTTTGTATTGTTCTACTTCTTTGCTTTCCTCTTATGAGGGGGATAGCACAGAAAGAACAAGTGTGATTACATCCTTCGGATATTTTCAGGTATGCGTAGGGGAATTCTGAATTTACAACCCTTTCAAAATTTCTATCCGAAAATATTATATCGTTATACTCTTTTGTTGTATCTAATATCTTTCCGTTATGTTTTCCGTTTAGAGTGTCTAATAAAACAAGATAGTCTTTAACACCCGATATAAAGTCTATCTCTGGTATCTCCTTTATTAATTCCTCTTTGTATCTCTCTGCAAGACATCCAAAGACTACAAGTTTTTGAGGTACTTGCCTTTTCTTGTTGAGTTCTTCTTTCATTCTTGCATATGTCAGTATGTAGTCAATAGACTCTTGCTTGGCATCCTCTATAAAACCACATGTATTAACCATAATTATATCTGCTTCTTCTGGAGATTCAGTGATATTCGCTCCTTTTGTCTTGAGAACGTAAGCAACTCTCTCAGAATCTACTACATTTTTAGCACAACCAAGTGTCTCTATGAAGACTTTTTTTGAGACTATTTTTGAATTATTCAAATCCAACATAACTTGTATGTATTTTAAAGTAGGATAAAATATCTTTTCTAGAAAAGTCCTAGACAGGCCTGAAATTATGAAGTAATATTGCGTATAAGCCAACTAGAATTGAAGATGACATACATATAGATTTGAAAAAAACTTATGATTTTTGAAAGGGTAAGAATTAGGTTTATATAATTCTGAGGGGTTGTTTATGAACAGAAAAATCATCATCTTCATTGTAATTTCATTTACATTTAGTTGGCTTGTATCTCTTGCAATATGGATACCAGGTATCAACAAAGGTGAAAATAGACTAATCCTAACCCTATTAGGAGTAGTCTACATGTTTGGTCCAGCCATAGGTGCGATAGTATCTCAAAAAGTTAGTGGAGAAAAAGTCTTATCACTAGGTGTTAGTTTTAAACCTAACATCTGGTGGTTGATAGGAATATCTCTAACCTTAGCAATATCTCTACTTAACATAATTATATCTCATCTACTAGGTTCGGGCTTTAATTCAAATTGGGAGCAATTTAAAGAGAGTTTATACCTTATGTATGGTAAAGACCAGGCATCAGGCTCTATCCTGGGGCCGGTAGATAAATTAGGAAAGTTATTTAATTACAATGTATTTATATTCTATTTATTTTCTATAATTATGGGAGTTATAGCAGGTTTAAGTTTGAACTCTATTATTGCTTTTGGAGAGGAACTGGGTTGGAGAGGATTAATGTACAACGAACTCAAGGATAGCGGATTTGTAAAATCATCTTTTCTGATAGGTCTTACTTGGGGCGTCTGGCATGCACCTATAATATCACTAGGACACAACTTTCCAATGCATCCTTTTGAGGGAATATTTATGATGATAGTATTTTGTATCGCTATGTCTTTCATTATGAACTACTTTAGATACAGATCAAACTCAGTTGTGTTATCTTCTATGATGCACGGAACATTCAATGGAGTAGCAGGACTATATATTTACACGAATTACCTCAAGAACGATATTCTCTATAATATCACTGGAGTTTCAGGAATAATAGCAATTATTTTAGTGTTATTATTCATATTAATCTTTGACAGAAGCATTCTCAAAGAAAAACTACAATAATAACAAAGTGAAGACTTTAATAAACTCTGAAACTCACAACTAGGAGTAATCACCGCTTATCCTTTCACAACAAGTACCCAAGAGATTTAGCATAGAGTGAAATTTTAGTACTGATGAATATGTACAACCACAAGGATATAAGTAAAAAGTCTATTATCCTTTCCAATCATCCTACTGAAATTATAACTTATTGACAAGACTTTATTTTGTTTTTACGATATTGTTATTTTATCATATAATTCAAGAAGGTGTTGGTATGGGGAAGTGTATAGTAGTTGCAAATCAAAAAGGTGGGGTTGGCAAGACAACAACTGTCATAAATATATCGCACTACATTGCAATGAGAGGCTACAAAGTTTTAGCAGTGGATATAGATCCTCAAGGTAATCTTGGCAGGGGGCTTGGAATAGAACTTTCCAGTTCAAGAAAGGGAACTTACGAAGCACTTATGAACCAAGAAGACCCAAATGATATTGTTATACCCTCTAAATATGATAATTTATTCATTCTTCCTGCTAATATTCAGTTGGCTGGAGCACAGGTTGAACTAATGGACTATGAAGATAAGGATTTCAGACTAAAAAATTTTATTTCAGAAGTTAAAGAATTCTTTGACTTTATCTTTATAGACACTCCACCATCGCTGGGCATTCTTACAATAAATGGACTAGTTGCTGCGGATAGTGTTTTAATTCCTTTGCAGACAGAATTTTTTGCCATGGAAGGATTAGTTCAACTTCTCAAAACCATAAAAACAATTCAGAAATCTCTCAATACTTCATTGACGATTGAAGGATTATTACTGACTATGTATGACATAAGGACGAAGTTATCAAAAGATGTAGCAGAGCAGGCAAAAGATTATTTCAAAGAGAGAGTATATAACAGTTTTATCCCTAGAAATGTAAGGCTATCTGAAGCACCTAGTTATGGCAAATCAATATTTGATTATGATCCGACCTGTCCGGGAGCAATAGCATACCAAAAGGTAGCAGAAGAAATATTAGCAGCAAATAAAATCTAACTATGGAGGTCTATATGAAGGAAAGAGGACTTGGGAAGGGGATAAAAGCATTACTTGAAGACTTTGATTTAGAAGATAGATCAAAAATAACCAATGTTAGTATTGACAAGATAAAGCCAAATCCAAATCAACCAAGAAAGAACTTTAATGAAAACTCTTTAAAGGAACTTGCAGAATCAATAAAAGAGAAGGGGATATTACAACCTATAATTGTTAGAGAGAGGAATGGATATTATGAGATAGTAGCGGGTGAGAGGAGGTGGCGTTCAGCAAAGATTGCTGGATTATCGGAGGTTCCAGTTATAATTAGAAATGACATTGATGACACAAACAGTTTGGAACTAGCATTGATAGAAAATATTCAAAGGGAAGATCTAAACCCGATTGACCTAGCTAGCGCTTACAACGAACTTATAGAGAAATACAATCTTACACAAGAGGACATATCAAAAGTCGTAGGTAAAAGTAGGTCTGCCGTTGCGAACACTTTAAGGCTACTAAAATTACCAGATAAGGTTAAAGAATATATAATTCAAGGAACACTTTCAGAAGGTCATGGTAGAACACTACTTTCACTAGAAAGTGATGAAGAAATACTAAAAGTGGCAAAGGAGTGTATAGACAAGAATTTATCTGTTAGAGAACTTGAAGAACTTATCAATTTTCGCAAAAATTCTGGTATAACTCTGAATGTTTCACGTGAAACAAAACAAAATAAAAACATTTCAAAAAGCATGGAAATTTCAAACATAGAAGAAGACTTTATAGAAAGATTAGGAACCAAAGTTTCTGTAATAGGCGACTTAAATAAGGGAAAGATAGTAATAAATTACTACTCTAGAGATGACCTTGAAAAAATTTATAGTATCTTGATGAACAAAAAATAAACTGTTTCACATGAAACATAAACGAGGTATTTATGTCTCTCAAAAGTAGGATTGAATTTGAAAAAGCAAGAGCAAGAAGCAAACTAAACGAAATAATAATGAGTTTATCCATAGGAGCAAACGAACTCTTCTCTCTTGATGAAGTTAAACTATTAACAAAATCCTACGCCTACAGGTATAGAGGTATTCAAAGCATTCCACTGTCAAAAATAAAAGGTAGCGAAGGTAGGTATAACGACTTTGATAGAGAGTTCTTACCTAAACATGAAGGAGTAAGAGATAAATGGGAAAACATGATGGACTTCATTGATAAAACACCAAAAATACCACCAATAGTTGTCTATAAGATTGGAAACAGCTATATAGTAAGAGATGGAAATCATAGAGTTTCGGTAGCAAAAAGACTTGGTCTTGAATACATTGACGCAGAAGTCATTGAAATGTTAACAAAATTTCCTATAAAAGAATTATCCGAAAAAGAATTACTATTGGCAGACGCATACCACCTGTTCATTGAAGAAACACACTTTGACAAAGTTCTACCAAACGCTCACATAGAACTCACAAACCCTTGGGGATACATAACATTAATTGAACACATAAAAACTTACAAATACTTCGTAAGCGAAAGACTAGGAAGAGAAGTATCAATTGAAGAAGCAGTAAAAGATTGGTATCAAAATATGTTTCTCAAGGTAACTGAAATCATAAAAAAGAAAAAATTAACCAAATACTTCCCTCACAGAACTCCCGATGATATTTACATATGGATTATGGATCATTGGCACTACCTGAAAGAGAATACCGAAAATCCACTACTTCCTATAGAGAAAGCCATTGAAGACTTTGAAAAATTCCACCAAAGAATAGATATCAGTAGAATAAAAAAAACAATAATAAGCCTAATACTCCTACCAATAAAACTTCTTTACAAATTCCTAAGGTTCTTGCTAAAGAAAGTAATCTAACTTGCCAACTTACAGATTATCCAATAAATTACAAACTTAAGAAACTTACAAACGTCTAGAAGGTTACGAAGACCATGCAAGTTTTATTAATAAACAATAATGTCAGATTTAAGATTAGTTCTTAACTTTGGATTTGATGTTTCAGACTAGAGTACAAAAAATTAGAAATCTACCCAACTACAATAACAAAAAAGAATGATCAAAACACTTTTATAATCCCTACCTCTAGACATAGTAGAAATTAGAAATCTACGCTAATATGGATATTCTGTAGAATTATATATCACTATTATATCACCAAGAGTAATCATTTAACTATTTATGTAAGTTCTGCAAAACTTTTCAATCCTAGCGTTAATACACCTTACTATAATATTCACTAAACTTTAAGTTCTTTAAAATCCAAATTTTCTAATTTCATTTATCCCCAACAAATACTACTAACAGTATGCATAGCACTATATGTAAGATCCTTTAACTTAAATTCCTATCAACTCTAATAAAAATCTCTTGACTACGCCTAAAAATTTTTATATACTATATACAGTATATATGTATATCAAAGGAGGTAGACTATGGAAGTCAAAGTTTATTCTACACCTAGTTGTCCATACTGCAATATGGTTAAGAATTACTTAAGGTCAAAAGGTATAAAATTTGTTGATTACGATGTATCCAAAGATGAAAGAAAGGCTATGGAAATGGTTAGGATTTCAGGACAGATGGGAGTTCCTGTAGTGGTCATAAACGGAAAAGTTATAGTCGGTTTCAATAAGCCAATGATAGACAGGATGTTAAATCTTTCATAGGATGGTGTAAAAATCTATAGAAGGCATATAACGAGACATATTTCTTCCATAATTGTCATAAACTACTCAAAACTACAATTTGCTATAAAATACTCTTTATTCTTACGATGTAAAAAGTGTTTCTAAAACAAATGTTTGTTGTATCTGTAAGTATATACTTACCAATCTTCTCTATTAAGATCTTAAACTATATTTTTGAACTTAATCAATCACTTACAAAAGACTAGAATATTATATTTTTCTTCATCAAAAACTCCCAGAAAATGACTACAATCCGATAATAACTAGAAGTATGATAAGAGTAATATTCACAGTATTACTATTAATCTTTGGATGGAATACAAAAGTACTATCCTCACAGATCATATTGAAACTTGAAGATTTTGGGTTTGTAAGTGAGAGACTAGATGTTATGAATATACCACCACAGAGCATATTCCTTGACCTTTCAAAAGATCAACCTGACGATATGAGATTCATAAAATACTCCTTTGACACTCAACTTGTTGGTAGTAAAAAAGTTGGCAAGTTCTTTACAAAGCACCATGGCATATCGTTCATATCATCTCAAAGTCTAATAGGAGTTCCTATAATAAGCAGCATATTCTCAATTTATCTGTCATTTTGGGCTTCTAGACTTGATGAAGGAACAGTTCTGGCTAGGTTCTACTCTATTGAAGATACCAGTAGAAGTATTGAAGTATTCGTAAGAAAGTCAAGAATACACATATCCATCAAAGGCATTGTGGTCAAACCTGATGGAGAGAGGAAGGAAGTTGAGTTAATTTCTGATGAAACGATAACACCAAAAAATTGGTATGAAATATCTTTGGTTCTTGATACTATAAATTCTAGAATATCATTCTACATAAATGGAATTGAAACCGACAGAGAGATAGTCAAACCAGCTAGTATTGAACTAGCAACTACTGAAAGCATAATAGAATTTTTTACAGACTTTTTTGGGTATGGTGAAAGCATATTAATTACCCCAACATTTATAAGATCAATGCCTAAAAGAACTATTCAAATTCCTAATTTGATTTCTAAAGTAATAGATACTAGAGATCCATCAACGAGAATTGATAAGATCATACTAAACGGCAAAGGTAAATTTATAATCCAATATAGAATATCAAACAATCTATACGAACTACTAAATAACGTAGCCGATTGGAAGGATATCAACGAAATCAAAGATAGGAAAGGAAGGTATATACAAGTCAAGATAACCCCTGTTATGGATTACGAACAGAATGCACTTGAAAGTATAGAAATACATACGATTAATGATATACAACCCCAAAGACCTTCAATACTATCTGCAGAGTCTAGGAAAAACGGAGAGGTAACCGTATATTGGAAGAACGATATTGATGATGAGATTGAATACTATGAGATATATTATGGTCCTTTTGACAGAAAATATTTTGGAAGCGAATCACTGAACGGAGTATCACCGATAAGGGTCAAAAAACCATTAAAATTCTATCCAGTCCTTAAATACACCATAAGAGGATTAGCAAACAATAAGACTTATTACTTTGCCATAAGGAGTGTAAGGAAAGATGGATCAAAGAGTGAATATTCCGAAGAAACAAGTGCTGTCCCATCAATAAGTGTGAGTAGAGGTAATTAGGGTTAAAAACATTTAGTTATTCCTTTGATTTGTAAAAGAGCCAATTATATGTTTATAATGAGTTTAGAGGTTGGGGTTTATGAATCTTTTTGGTAGGATTACAGATGCATTTACAAATGAGATTGGAGTAGATTTAGGAACAGCAAATACACTGATTTATGTAAAAGGAAAGGGGATAGTTCTTTCGGAACCTTCTGTTGTATCAATAGAAACTAGGACTGGTAATGTGATAGCAGTAGGATACGAAGCAAAAAGAATGCTTGAGAGAACACCTGGTGAGATTATGGCTATCAGACCTATGAAGGATGGTGTAATTGCAGATTTTGAGGCAGTTGGTAAGATGCTTAAGTATTTTCTTTTAAAGGCTCAAGACAGAAAACTTATAAAACCAACTGTGGTAATAGGAGTTCCTTCAGGTGTTACAGAAGTTGAGAGAAGGGCGGTCCGAGAAGCAGCAGAACTTGCAGGTGCAGCAAAGATATATTTGGTTGAGCAATCATTAGCAGCAGCAATCGGCGCAGAACTACCTATAAGCGAACCTTACGGACATATGGTGATAGACATAGGCGGAGGCACTACCGAAATAGCAGTTATATCTCTCGGTGGCATAGTTGTTTCAAAATCAATAAAAGTCGGTGGTGACAAATTTGATGAAGCGATAGTTCATTACTTAAAGAAAAACCATAACTTACTTATTGGAGAAACAACAGCAGAAGAGATAAAGAAAAACATAGGCAGTGCATCTCCATTACAAGAAGTTCTAACTATGGAAGTAAAAGGTAGAGATACGATAACAGGATTACCAAAAACTATAAGAGCAGATAGCACTGAAATAAGGGAAGCACTACAAGGACCTCTACAGGAGATACTAGACGCTGTAAAGCAGGTTCTTGATGAAACTCCAGCAACTCTATCCGCTGACTTGGTTGATAGGGGAATAGTCCTTACAGGTGGTGGTGCTTTACTAAAGGGTATGGATAAGTTCTTCCAACACCATATGAAAATACCAGTTATAGTAGCAAGCAATCCTATGGCTTGTGTTGCGGTAGGAACTGGTAAATATCTGGATTTCTTAAGGCAACACAAGATAGGACAAATAATATAGTATGGATGTAAAAAGAGCAAAATACACATCACCGTTCTTGGTTTATGCGATAGTTTTGTCAATATCTATAGTATTGCTAATATTCACCTCAATAACACACTATGTGAATCTTTCCATAAAGTTTGTTGGTAATGTTATTCTAACACCTATCATACTCCTGTCAAATGTATCATCCCAAGCGTTAACATCTCTTTCATCAAGTTGGACCAGCTTTACAAGAAGTATTGAACGAATAAGAGAACTTGAGGAGGAGAACGAAAAATTGAAGAAGAAATCCGCATTAGTTGACTACTATGAGACAGAAAACAAAAGATTATCAATAATGTTAAATGTCGTTCAATCTCTACCATACAAAGTTGAAGTTGCTAATATAATCTCTTCTGGTTTTGACTCTGCTGAAGAGACGATAGTTGTTGATAAAGGTATGGCTAATGGAATAGTAAAGAATATGCCTGTAATTGCTTACTTTATGGGTAATATAGCACTGGTAGGAATAGTAAAAGAAGTATATCTAACATCAAGTGTCATTGAAACAATACTTTCACCCAATATAAATGTTGGTGTTATGCTTGAATCATCACAAGAAGTAGGCATACTTTATGGAAATGGGAAATTAAACGGAACATCTAGCGTAAAATATATATCGGATAATATTAATGTAAGAGTGGGATCTGAAAGAATATTCACATTTTCCAAGAGTCTGAAATACCCTGGAGGTATTCTAGTAGGAACCGTTATATTATCAAAAAAACGAGAAAGAAGTAGATACCAAGAAGTAGTTGTAAAACCTGCTATTGACATAAAGAACATCTCATCAGTTATGATAATAAAGGAAAGATAATTTTTATAGATTATTTTTGTAAAGATCTTGTATCTTTTCTGATATTCCTAATGAAGTATTTCTTGAGATTAACTTCGCATACTCCCAATACAGTAGATCTCTAAAAATATCCTCCCTAAAGCCTTTAAGAAAACCAGTTTCGTTTATACTCTTTCTCATCTCCTTCAGCATCATATTAACGAAAATCGCTTCAAACTCTTCAGCAACTTCCCTGAGCTTTGTAAGATTAGCACTCCTAATCTTGTCTTTTACAGACTCTACCTTCACAACATCCATTAGACTTGTGTAATCAATACTATTGACCATAGAATATTTATCGGAAAGTATTTAACGATCAAGAGTTTTGAAGAAAGATACCAATATACCTCTATTGACATAAAGTCATGTTTTTGTTATATTTTATTAGCGTTTGACGATTAGGGGGTGTAGTATGAAGGTAAAGCCTTTAGGAGATAGGTTACTTGTTAAAGTTTTACAAGTTGAGGAAAAAACCAAAGGAGGTATTTACATACCTCAAACTGCTCAAGAGAAGACACAACAAGGTATCGTTGAAGAGATAGGTGATCCTGATCTTGTCAAGGTAAAGGTTGGACAAAAGGTAATATACGACAAATATGCTGGAACTCAAATAAAGATAGATGAAGTTGAGTATCTAATTCTCAAGAATGATGATGTTTTAGCTGTCGTTGAGGACTAGCTATATGGAGGAGTTCTGCTCCTCCAGAACTTTGTTCCATATATCGTATAATCTTCTTATCTTTGCTTTTATATCCTCTGATTGAGTAATGTCTGTTACTATACAGATACACTTTGCTCCCCTTTTCACAACTTCACCTATATTATGTTCTTTTATCCCTCCTATTGCTACAACTGGAACTGTTGAATTCTTAAGTGCAAAATCAAGATATTTCAATCCAACAGGCGGTATAACATCTTCTTTGGTATGAGTTTCAAACAATGGTCCTGCTCCTATATAATCAACACCTTTGTTTATCATATCAATCATCTGGAAATCCCAGTGTGTTGAACCACCTATTATCATATCATCCCCTACAATTTTTCTAACTTCATCTGCAGGGTAATCTTCATGCCCTACATGAACACCATCGGCTTCAACCATCATAGCCAAATCTACATAATCATCCACTATCATTAACGCACCATAATCTCTTGTAATCTTCCTTATCTCTTTTGCCTCGTTGTATCTATAAAGCCCCTTTTTCTTTTTCTCACGATACTGTATTATCTTTATACCGGCTTCAACCATCTCCTTTACCAATTGTATATTCGTTCTACCCAACGAATATTCCTCGGCAGTTATACAATAGATCTGATTTTGGTAAAAAAGAGACATTTTTTCTTGCTTTGTCATACATCAAATTATTATTCCCACCAAAAAGAATTATCAATATAAATTGTTTTATAATTACCTTGTCTATGAACAGCATAATCAGAAACTTCCTCAACCGTAAAAACCTATTCACTAAAGAAAACGAAAGAATACTATTTGAAATCTTTAAACACCTTGAAAAGGAAGACCTGTACTATACGCTTAACGTTTGTCCCTCATCACTTTTCTCACCGTTCGTATTTGAAGATATGGACAAAGTATGTAGCAAAATAGTACAAAACATTAAGAACAATAACAACATACTAATATTCGGTGACAGAGACGTAGATGGAATGATAGGGACTTTTATTCTCAAACATTTTCTAGAGAACCTCAAGAAATCATTTAACTCAAACTCCGAAATATTCTACGAAGTTCCTGAAGGCAATGATGTTTATGGAATTACTCCTGATGATGTAATAAAATACTCAAACAGAGTGTCTCTTATAATAACTGTAGATAACGGCACATCCGCTATAGACGCACTTAAAGAGGCTAAAAATTTAGGAATTGATGTCATAATTACTGACCACCATGAATTACACAACAATGATGTTTTTAAGTATTCCTATGGGGTTTTGAACCCAAAGATTAAAAAGACTGAAGGGAAGTATCTCTCCGGTAGTGGCGTTGTTTTCTTTTTGATACTAGGGATACTAATAAAACACTATTACAACAATACAAGTTTTTCTCATATAAACATAACCAAAGACAATATTGTTGAATTAACTGATGTAGATAAATTTGTTCCGAAAACTCATATTTATAAATTAGATGATTTTAGAAGAAGAACAGATATTGCCAGAAGAACTTTCCTATTCATCAGCAAGGAACATTTTGGTAGAATTTCAAGGTTAGTTGATTTATCAAAAATTGTTGATAAATTCTATTACTTTCAGAGCGTTTGTTCTTTCTTTGGACTAAAGGAGTGCAATTTTCAAAAATTCCTATCAGACTCTAACATTCCTCCGTTCTATTCAGAAGGAGAAAAGTTATCAAAAGTTATGTTTCTAATACACATACTTAACAAAGATGAAATAAAAAATTATGTAGACACTTACTTACCCCTAGTTGGTTTATCTGTATTGTCAGACAATATGCCTTACTTGTCTTACAACAAGTTCTTCATAAAAGAAACTATAGACAAGCTAGATAGGATTAATATAGAAAGTATGAAACTTCTAATCTCAGAGATAGTTGGTAATAACAAATTAAACATATGGAACTTGACCATAAATGTAACACCTTTTATAAACTCTGCTGGCAGAATGGGTAAGGGGTCAAAAATTGTAGAACTACTGCTTGAAAATAATATTCAAAGAATTAAAAGCATGATATCAGAATTAAGAACGATTAACAATAACAGAAAAGCGATAATAAATCAAGTTAGCAAGAAATATTCCGAGGTAATAAAGAGAGATAGAATCTTTGTAAGTAATGAAATTGATAAAGGTATCATAAGTATACTATCAACAAGAATATCAAATGAGGTTGATTCCCCTATAGTCTTGATCAGCAATAGTGGGGATGGAGATAAGTATTCAGGTTCTGCTAGGTTTAGGAATGGAGATATATTTTCAATTATAATGTCTTTGTCTAAACATCTTGAAAATTTTGGAGGACACAAGAAAGCTGCTGGTTTCGTAATATTGGAAAAGAATATCCAGAGTTTTATAAACGATTTCAGAAATATAGATTACACAAAGTTTAAGGACGAACTAAAACCACTTATGAAAATAAAAATATCCGAATTTTACAACAGATATGTAAAGCTACTGTATTCAATAGAACCTTTGAACGAAGATTATAAGCCCATCTTTGAGGACAGAGTCATTATACAGGATTTCAGAAGATCTCGTTCGGGCAAATCATACCAACTGAATATAGATAATAGATGGTTCAATGTAATATACACAGATACAGATTACATCAGAAAGTTTATCGGTACTGAAGTTATAATACTATACTCTTACGATATCATCTTTGAAAATAATTTGCAACAAGAAGTTTTCTATCCGAAAATTTTGGAGATAAGAAATGTTTGATGAAGGCATAGTAGAACCTCAGAAAATAGTTTCTTTCCTTAAGAGGTTAAGGAGCATAAATACAACTATTGAGATAATCTATAAAAATTCAAAAACGAAAGGAAATGTTAGGTATGTAGGAGACTATAGTTTTGAAATATCCACCCAATCTCCAATTGATATTAGCGACCCAATAATAGAATTAGAGCTACCTTTTGAGAATAAGATATACCACATAAGAACAGAAGTTTTGAACAAAAGAGACAACATCCTACTCTTAATTATGCCAACGAAGATAGAAGTATGGACCAAGAGAAAGTATCCTAGAAAGAATGTGTATGGTAAATTATTTATGAGTATATCGTTTATAAAACCTTTGGATTTTTCAAGAATAGTCGAAAAAAAAGAAGAAATCCCAGACAACTTAAAAGACATAAAAACTGAACTTGATAAAGACCTTCCTGACCTAAAGAAGATTGTTAGTATGATAATAAGAGAAATTCATAAGACATCGGAGAAGTATGATTTTATCTTCTATAAAAGAGGTATGTCTTTATCATCATCAGCGATAGTAAGTATGTATTTTAGAAAACCACTTTTTGTTGAAGATACTTCAAACCTAGAAAGCTACATCACAAGCTACGAAGTGTTCAACATAATAACATATGGCGACTATATGCGAAAGATGTCATGGAGTGAAACCAAAGTTATAGAACAGATAAGGAAATTGAGAGCATCATTCCTAGAACAAAACATCAGGAGTTTTATATGTGTTCCTATAAAAGTCATAAACGATATAATAGGTTTTATAGTATGCAAGAACACTAGTAAACAATTCTCTATCAAGGATGTAATTTTCATAGACGCCCTAGCAGGGATAGTATCCGAAGCATACATAAAAACCAAAATTAACGCTATCAAGAACGCAGGAGAACTCTCATTACAAGTAATAGACATAAGCGCAGGTGGAATAAGATTTGAAGTTGATGATATTATAGGCAAGATAATGAAAGTAGGGGACTCAATAAGAACTTTTATCAACATTGAAGGTAGGAATATACAGGCTATTGCTAGGATCCTAAGAATAGATACAACTAAAAATACCAAAAAACTATGGGTAGCTGGAGCATTTACATTCATCTCTCCAGACGATCAACAGTTCATACTATCCTACACTACCAGAGATAATTAGAATGTTATTCTACAATCTTTTAGAATTCCATTTGTATGCCAAGAAAAGTTGAAGATCAATTAACAAGAGGTCTTAAGAAATATCTTAAGGTAATCTCAGATATTGAGGTAGAAAAGGGGGTTGTAAGAGTTAAAGAAATAGCAGATAGGCTTAGAGTTTCAATGTCATCTGTCTCAACCTCGTTAAAAAAACTATCAAACTTAGGCTATATTGACTACGAAAAACACTTCTTTGTAAGATTTACATTTAAAGGGAAAGCACTAGCCGATAAGTTCCACTACAACTCAACATTACTCTACAGGTTCTTCGTTGATGTTCTTAAAGTTGACGAGAAAACAGCAAAACTCCAAGCAGATGAAATATCCGTTGATATCTTTGATGATGTAATTCAAAAACTTGAACTATACCTTAACACGAGGGTATGAAGAAAAGTAAAACAACAGAAGAAATAATCAACGAAATTATAACACTATACAGTCAAGGAGAATTCGGTAAGGTTATAAATATCGTTGATGAAAACCTTGAAGTTGATAACTCTGATCTACTTACAAAGAAGATATACTCATTCTCCCTTTTGAGGACTGGAAACATATTTGAAGCAGAATACATAATTGACAAAGCTTTAGAAGGTAATCCTGAAGACTCCGAACTACTCAATGCTATGGGGTATATCCAGATAATGAAAGGTAATAAGACACCAGCATTAAACTATCTTCTTGATGCAGACTACTACTCCCAAGGTGAAACGAAAGAAAGAATAAAATCAAACCTAAAACTCTTTTCGGAATACCCGGACATTAACACTCTAAAATCAATAGTTAAACCTAAGGACTTCTTAATCCTATCACTTCCAAAAGTCAAAAAGAAATTACTGAAAATGCCTAACTTCAAATTGCCTACGATAAGTAGTAAGATTATGGCAATCCTAGGAGTAATTGCATTAACCTTTGGTGTTATATACCTAGTCTTATCAAACCTACTAAACAAAACAAACACAAAAGATATAGTTTCTGAAAACATTTCAAGGATTGAACTAGAGAGTGCCACAAAACTTGTTGAACCAAAACCAATTTTAACAAATGATATAAGGCTTTCTGAAAAGGAAATTTCTTCTATCTTTAATGAGATAAGGATTCTTTTGTCTAAGGATCGTAGCTCAAACAAAGCAAGGTTTCTAGCAAACTATCTCTTAAACTCAAATGCTTCAACAGAAGTAAAGAGTAAAGTGGAAGTCCTAAAGACTTTCATGGAAGAACCAGATATAAATCTAGACTGGCAACCGATATACGAAGAAGTTAGTTCAAAACCTACTATTTACGATGGAGTATATGTATCTTGGAGGGGCAAAGTAGTCAATGCTGTAAAACAACCCAACTATACCGAATTCACATTTCTAATATATGGTGATAACGAAAGTATTGTAAAAGGCTTCATCAAAGGAGTAGCAAAAGAATTTCTAGACGGATACATCGGTCAAAACATACGAGTGATTGGTAAAATAACCGTCTCAAAGGATATTGTTCTAGAGGTTAAGAGGGTCGTTGGAAACTAAACTACCTTTCAGGTTCTATTCTATCAAACTGTGTGTATGGAACTAAAACTTCTGGTATCACAACAGTTCCATCTACTTGTTGGTAGTTTTCAAGTATCGCTATTACTGTTCTTCCAACTGCTAGTCCTGAACCGTTAAGTGTATGAACGAACTCCACTTTCTTGGTATCTTTTCTTCTAAATCTTATGTTCCCTCTCCTCGCTTGAAAATCAAGACAGTTTGAAACAGAAGATATCTCTCTATAAGTTCCATAACTTGGTATATAAACCTCAATATCGTAGCACTTTGAAGCAGAAAAACCCATATCTCCTGAAGATAGTTTTACAATCCTATGTGGTAAGTTAAGTGCTTTAAGCAAGTTAGATGCATCTTCAACCATCTTGAGGTGTTCCTTTTCAGAATCTTCTGGTTTCGTTATCTTTATAAGTTCAACTTTGTTGAACTGATGTTGTCTCAATATACCTCTAGTATCCTTACCATAGGAACCTGCCTCTTTTCTAAAACTTGGAGCGTATCCCGTTACACATATTGGTAATTCATCTTCGTCTAGGATTTGATCTCTAAATATATTCACAAGAGGAACTTCCGCCGTAGGGTTAAGAAAAAGGTCTTCATCCTCAAGTTTGTATAAATCCTGTTTGAATTTCGGAAGTTGTCCAGTAGATAGAAGAGACTCTCCTTTTACCAAAAACGGAACTAATATCTCCTTATATCCAGATTTTGTAGTATTATAATCTAGAAAAAAGTTTATCAAAGCTCTCTCAAGCCTTGCTCCTTTTCCCTTCATCACAACAAAACCTGAACCTGCAACTTTAGCAGCAGACTCAAAATCCATTATCCCAAGTCTTTCTCCAATCTCCCAATGCGGTTTGGGTTCAAATTCAAATTCCCTAATATCACCCCAATAACTTATAACTTCATTGCTTTTCTCATCTTCTCCCTGAGGAACATCATCAAGTGGCAGGTTCGGAACTAGAAGGAGTTTCTGTTTTATTTCTTCTTCCAAGTTATTCAGCATCTCTTCTCTCTCTTTTATCCTCTCTGATATTTCTGAAATCTCCTGTAATAGGCTTGAAGTATCTTGCCCTTTTGACTTTAGCATACCTATCTCTTTGGATAACTGTTTCTCTCTTGCTCTCAGATTATCTATTTCAAAAACCGCTTTCCTTCTATCTTCATACAGAGAGACGATGTAGTCTAAATCAACGGTACAATTTCTATATTTGATTTTTTCCTTTACTAGCGATAGATTTGAAACAATAAACTTTATATCTAACATAGCGCCCAAATTCTTACTTTATTCTGAACAATCTACAGTATCTAAGGCAATTTTGCAATACGCAGAGTAGTTCAGATGCAGTTTCTCCTTTCCATCACTGTTACTATCAGGGTAGTATGAATTATCTTCTTGGCAATCATCTAGAAGGTATCTAGTGAGAAGTGATACTCTGCAACCGATAAATCTGTCTAGAATCAAAGACTTGAGTAATCAAAAGGCTCATAATTTTATCCTCTCACCTAATTGAGATTATAGTTTATTGTTCAACATTCATATTCTAAAAGTCTAAAATTCACAATTAAGCGTAGTTTCTTCTTTTCCTTTTAGGTCTCTACAAATACAAAATAAACAATCTCCTAATAAGAAACTAAAGTAACCGTTATGAAGTGAAATCTTGGAACTAACAATCCTGCATAGCATCAAAATCAGTCAATAATCAAAATTTAGGATTTTATCAATTTTCAAAATGAAAAAACTGAAATTGTATTGCTTGACTATACTAGTTTAGTTTGATTATATTTAAAAACTTTTTGGGGGTCTTATGAAGGCTATCATAGTTGGTTCTGGTATTGGAGGACTTACATCGGCAGTAGAATTAAGAAGCCTAGGATTGGATGTTGAAGTTCTTGAAAAAAACCCTACTATCGGTGGTAGGATGAACTTCATAAGAAAGGACGGATACTACTTTGATACAGGTCCCTCACTTCTTATAATGCTCAAACCACTAAAAGACCTGTTTGAAAAAAACGGTAGAAAACTAGAAGACTACCTAAAAATCAAACTAATTGACCCCACATATAGGGTATATTTTGAGAAAGATGGTAGTGTTCTAGAACCTTCTGTAATTATTCCTAACTATCTTGCTCAAATACCTAACGAGATTGGAAATCTTTTGAAATTCTTTGGAGACATATCAAATATGTATCACTTCGTTATAACCAACCTAGTTTATAAAAATTTCAATACAATTTTTGATATGATAACTCCGAAAGGTGCTTATAACGCTCTAAAATTTGGCTTCCTTTCTAATCTGTATAGGAAGACTAGTAGTTATTTCAAAGATTACAGATTAAAGTGGCTTAATACTTTCCAATCTATGTATCTCGGCGTATCTCCTTATGATGCACCTTTTGCGTATGCTGTTGTTAATTACATGGAAAGTGTAGAAGGAGTATATTATGCCCTTGGAGGAATGTATAAAGTTGCAGAGGCTATCGCTAAACTCGCTCAAGAAATGGGGGTTAAGATAACAACAAATACTGAAGTCAAAAGTGTTGTCAATAGCAACGGTAAAAAAGTAGTTATAACTAACAGAGGAGAGTATGATGCCGACATCGTAGTTGTAAATGCTGACCTTACTTTCGCAAAAGAGAAACTTCTTAACAAGAAAGTCCCGAAATACAAGCATTCTTGTTCAACACTTATGTATTACATAGGTTATGAAGGTCAGACAGAACTACTACATCATAATGTATTTTTTGGAACTAAATTCAAAGAAGTTCTAGACGACATATTCAAGAGTGGTAAGTTTAATGAAGATATATCGTTCTACGTACATATCTCCGCAAAGACAGACCCAGAGCACGCACCAAAAAATTCTGAAAATATTTATATTCTCGTTCCTGTTTCAAATCTTGAGGTATCAAAAGAAGACTACAATACACTATCTCAAAATATCTTGAACATCGTATTTGATAGGTTAGAGAAGAGGACTAGTTTTAGAAGAGACAAAGTAAAGTTTGTAATAACAAGAACACCTAATGACTGGCAATCTCTTTACAATCTGTATCAAGGTAGCACCTTTGGTATCTCTCACACACTTTTCCAGTCAGCATATTTTAGACCTAAAAACTACGAGAAAGATATAAAAGGCTTGTATTATGTAGGTGCTTCAACGATACCAGGTAGTGGCATACCTATGGTAATCATATCAGCACAACTTGTCAAAGAAAGGATAAAAAATGACTATGGTTTATAACAGAACCATAGCAGTGCTACTAGGACTCACAATAGCAACCTCTATAATCAGTATCGTCGGTTATATACTGAAAGTTATTATTCTACCAGAACTAGACACATCTTCAATAGAAAACTATCTTTCACAAACATTCATACTCCTAACGATAGTTCTAGCACTCCTGATAGGAGTCAGTGCAATCGGTTATGAAAGAACAGCTGCTATATTTATTCTAACCTTTATAATTTCGTTCCTATTTGAGTTATCATCAACATACAACGGATTTCCGTATGGTAAGTATGAATACACTGACAGGATGGGATATAAACTACTTGGGGAAGTTCCTATCCTAATACCGCTTTCGTGGTTCTCAATAATCCTACCTTCATACCTTATCGGTCATAGACTTGGTTATAGAGGTTGGAATTTAGTGATAGTTTCATCTATTTTTGTACTTTTCTGGGATTTATCGCTTGAATATATGGCAAGTTATATCCAGAAGTTCTGGATTTGGGAAAGTGGTTTCTTCTACGGAATGCCGATTGAAAACTGGGGAGGATGGTTATTAACCGCATTTATCATTCATTCTTTATTCTACCTTCTTTTTGGTGATGAAAAAATTAACTATAGTAAAAATGCTTTATTACTTTATCTAACCATAACACTCTTTAGTGCTATTTTTTCAATAGTTTCAGGGGGACTTCTACCTGGGTTGCTCACAGTTGGAGGAATTCTAATCATTATTCTATCCTCAATATACAGAGGAGGCAAAATATGGTAGATCCCTATGAATATTGTAGAAGTATAATGGAGAAGTATGCCAAAACATTCTATTTAGCATCACAGAGACTCCCACTGAGTGATAGAAAACACTTTTGGAGCATATATGCATACTGCAGAACAGTTGATAATATCGCAGATGAATTGTTTCCAAACGATTCATCCAAAGGTATTGAAGAACTTGAGAGAGTCAAAAGAGACTTACTACTCTCTTATAACGGACAATATAACGGTGAAGACCTTATATTCATTGCTTTAAGTCAAACTTTCAAATCATACAAATTTAGGATAGAACCGTTCCTAGAACTAATAGAAGGTGCAAGGTGGGATTTATTAAAAAAACCTATAAACACTATAGATGATTTGATTTACTACTCTAGACTTGTCGCGGGTTCTGTCGGTGCTATGCTACTTCCTGTAATATCCAATGAACCTGATAGTTTATATGAAAGTGCCTATAACTACGGTGTGTTTATGCAAATTGTAAATATAATCCGAGATGTAGGCGAAGACATAAGAGACAGAAATAGGATATATATACCTACAGAACTTCTCAACGAACACAGCATTAGTGTTGAAGACATAAGAAAAGGAATAATAACTAGAAACTACAAGGTTATGATTGAAAGGCTTATGGAAATAGCAGAAAAGATTTTCTTTGAGAATGTCAGAACAGTCTGGAAGTTGAAAAAGGAAGTTAGAACTTCTATCTATCTAGCAGGTATATGGTATCTTGAGATACTTAACGCAGTTCGCTTCTCAAATTACGATAACCTAACTAAAAGAAATTACGTTCCCAAATTATTTAAATACGCGACTATTATCGGTGGCTACAAGATTAGGAAGAAAGTTGCCAAGTTCTTGTTTATCTAACTCGTTAGCAAATTTTGAACCTAGGATTGCTTTGGAATAGGATTTCATTGAATTGAATGACAAAAAATCCCTCATTAAGAATTTCTATTAGTTATGGTTAGATTAAGGTTTGCACCGAGCCCTACTGGATACCTTCACCTTGGGAATGTTAGGACAGCGATATTCAACTACCTATATGCAAAGAAGCATAATGGTAGTTTTATTCTAAGGATAGAAGATACTGACCTTCAGAGGTCAGAAGAGAGATTTGTTGAAGCGATAAAAAAGGACCTTGAATGGCTAGGACTTCAATGGGATGAACTATATTTTCAAAGTCATAGGTTTGAAATATACAGAGAGTATGCCGAAAAACTTGTATCCATAGGAAGAGCATATTACTGTACTTGCACCAGGGAAGAAATAGAAAATAGACTAAAAGATAATCCTAACTCAAAATTCGGTTTAAAATACGATAGGCATTGTAGGGGGAGAAGAGAAAAACCTTCGGGCAATTATGTTATGAGGTTTGACATTGGAGATTTTGAGAGAGTTGAGTATGAGGATGTTGTAAAGGGGGAGGTCAAAGTTCCGTTTTCTGACCTTGATGACTTCATAATAATAAAAGGTGATGGAACTCCTACATATAACTTCGCAGTTGTAATTGATGACTACCTTATGAATATCACTCATGTGATAAGAGGAGAAGATCATATAACAAACACAGCAAAGCAATTACTCATATACGAAGCACTTGGACTAAAAGCACCTATATTCGCACATCTTCCTTTGATTTTAAACTCTAACAAATCTCCTCTATCAAAGAGAGAAGGCTCAATTACTATAGAACATTACAGGAAAGAAGGTTATATACCAGAAGGAATCATAAATTACCTCTCAAGGCTAGGATGGTCTTACGGAGACAGAGAGATATTCACGATTGAAGAACTTATAAACCTCTTTGACATACAAAACCTTAACAAGTCAAACGCAATCTTTGACGACCAGAAAATGCTTTGGGTCAATAGTGAACAGATTAGAATGCTTACTCCAGAAAAGTTTCTAAAGTATTACACGATTTTCATCAAAGAGAATGCATTGGAAGAAGAACTCAGCGAGGACTTTCTTGTAAAGGCTTTTGAGGTATATAAAACAAGAATTAATACTCTAAAGGATTTTTACTACGAAACAAGGGTATATGTTGGTGATGATATTGAGATTGACAAAGAGTTCAACATAGAAAGCATGATTGATGAGACTGTGATAAAGTGCTTCAGGGACTTCGTAAAGAATTTGGATACCATAATCTCTAGCCCCGATGAAGAGAGTGATAGAATCTTGAGAGAAATACCAGAGAGATACGGAATAAAACTTAAGCAATTCGGTCCCCCCTTGAGAATAGCATTAACTAGCCGCAAAGTAAGTCCAGGTCTCGTTCCTGTAATCAAACTATTAGGTAAAGAAAAAACCTTAGCGAGAGTTCAAAAATTCCTAAAGTAGATAAGTTTGAAAATCTATAGACATAAGGTTTATCTTTCCATCAAGAATTATGATAAAAGTTTTTGCTCTCATTTTCACTCTAATACCACTACTCACCTTCGGATACTCCGAATTCACATTCTACAAAGATGTAGTTTTAGCAAAGATTGATATAAAAACGAATGTAATCATTATCCCAGACACTGACCTTGAGTTCGTAGTTGAAGATAATACAATACTTGGTATTTCTAACACTAACTATGTAGACGCTAGGTTAGTCCAAGAATTAAGTAATGTGGTAAATTCCATAAGAGTAATAGAGAAGAGAATCAAAGAGTATAAGAACGAAATATATAAGCACAACGACAGTCTTGAACTTATAAAGATAATTCTAGGCAGTGGATATCAAAAAGACACAAAATACATATCGCAGATGGTTGAAGAATACAAAGAAGTAAGAACAAGAATACTCAAACTTGAGAGCGAGATTGAATCACTTGAAGAAGATAAGAAAACAAAAGAGGAGATGAAACTAGCACTGGAAAAGAGGATAGAAGAAACCAAACAGGATATCAAGGTTATATATCTATCCAAGACTGGAGGAGTTTTATACTTCAAATTCAACGGTTCTTGGAATATAAACTATACTCTTGATGTAAGTAGTTCAAAACTTCTAGTCAAGGTTCTAATAAATTTACCAAGTGGTTTAAAGATGAAAGCATCAAGGATTGTTTTTACAACATTTCCATTCACACCAAACATAGTAAATACTACATTGCCTAAATTGATAGGATATCTTTACGAAGTAGGAATATTCAAACCACAGTTGAGTAGGAAGATGTATAAAATGCAACCTCAAAACGGTCAGGAAGAATTATCAAAAGAAACAATACCTACTTCAGAAAACATTCAAGAAAGCTTTAGTGATGTTGGAATTGTCTGGGAATACACAAAAGACACCACTCTAGAAAATGGGCTTGAAATAACTATTTTTAGCAACATTACACTAGAAATCACCAAAAAGTATATGGCAATCCCTCAAAGATATCAGAAAGGATTTCTAGTATTAAACATCTCAAACACATCCGAACTTACAATCTTGCCTGGTAGAATGGATTTAATAATTGATAACAAAAGAATAGAAGGACTATACATCAGCAGTTTCATACCTAAAAACCTATTCTTTGAAACTGATGGTGTTGTGATTGATGGAATATCAGTAAGGAGAGAAATTGTTGAAGAACGAACCGAAAACCCTAAGTTTCTAGGAACGAACAAAAGAAAAGTCAGAGTGTTTAAGAATATCATTGACAACAATTTACCTTTTGATGTTGATATAACCATAGTTGATAGAATACCCATACCTTCTGATGATAGGATAAAGATAGGTATTGAAAGAATAACACCCACTCCTACTTCACGGTATGAAGAGATACTCAAAGACAGTGTGTTTAACATCAAGACAAAAGTAGGTAAAGGCAAGAGATTTGAGAATACTGTATCTTACTGGATTGAGTATCCTACCGATATGACCTATGGAGAGTATGAGAGATAGATCACTTGTTTAGGTTGAAGAATTTCTTTAGCATTGCTGCTCTCTCTCTACCAACCAGTGACTCCGTTGGAGGTATGTTTGAGTAAAGCATGATACTTGCATCCCGCAGAAGTAAGATTAGATAGTTTATCATCTCACTCAGGTCAATAGTTTCACTATCCCTCATACTACTAAAAAACGATATCATACTCAACTTTGATATTAGAGACACAAACGCTTTGTAGTGTATAAAATTGGCGCTTTTAATGGTATTCTTAAAGTCATTGTATTCTTTTATAAGGTTATGAACACTGAACCTTTGTTCCATCTTTATCCTCTCGTTCATCTCAACTTCTTTAACCCTGTCAATGAGTGTTTTGAAGAGTATCTTGTTTGCTATCATTGACTTATCTGGTTGAAACGAGTATGTAAACTCCATAAAGCTTGTCCTATCGTAGAGAGGATTCCTATTGTACAGGATACCATTTGACGAAAGTGTATCTAGAACATTCTCAAAATTGCTTGAATTTCTAAGGCCCCATATGTTGAGTAAAAACTTGACCTTAACACCATGACCTATCGTTGACACATCACTGGTTATGTATCCATAAGATTTGTTAAACGCAGGAACAAAATAGTCATCAAACAGTATGCTATATCTTTCTATTATATCAAAAGTCTCGTCTATACTATTACCAGTGAAAGTGCTTCTAACATAGAAGTGGTCATAAAAATTTGTAGTTATTGAGTATCTTATTCTATTCTCAAGGTATATCTTGATGCTCCTATTTTTGGTATTCAAGAACTTAATTATATCATATTCAAGGATTTCCCTGTCTATAATACCTAGAAGTTCCACATCTCTTGATGTTATGTAAGTTATATCTGTCATACTATCACCATCAGGCAGAGTTGATAGAAACTCTTTTATCTTTGCGTTTATCTCCTTCTTCTGTTTATCATCAAGTCTTGCTGGTAGATCATATCCTGCTATATTCCTTGAGAGCGTCAAAACTGTATACACTACAAAATTTTCATCTCTCTTTGACTGTGGTGGTATCGCAGTAGTAAAAATTACATTACCAATCATAACATAAAACTATAAGATTTCTTTTACGAAAGTCAAAACAAAATTACACATCAAATCAAAATTCAAAATCATAAATTTCTCCCTTAGGGGCTTCCTAGAAGTTAAGATAGGTATTTAAAGATCTTAAAACTTCGGATTGTTATAGAAACTATCTCCAAAACCTACTATCAGTAAAGTCTGAATTCTTATTAAAACCTTTGCAACTACTAGGAAAGTAACGAATAACTAAATGATGATAAAAATTGAGAAGTCACTGGATTGAAAATGCTAAACACAAACTTTTTTGTAAGGTTCAGACTTTAACTAACCTACTCTATGTTAGATGATAGAAATGAAAATAATCTTAAATAATTAACACTATGAGCAAAGATGTAGAGATTTTGATAAAGGCATTACCATACATAATAAAGTTTAGAGACTCTATAATCGTTATAAAATATGGTGGTAGTGTTATGACAAATGAAGAACTTAAAAAATCGTTTTGTGAGAATGTTGTTCTAATTAAAACACTAGGTATGCATCCTGTGATTGTCCATGGTGGTGGCAAGAAGATAACGGAATTGATGAATAAATTAAACAAAGAACCTGTTTTCATAAAAGGTCAGAGAGTGACAGATGCAGAAACTATGGAAGTTGTTGAAATGGTTTTGAGTGGTATCATAAACAAAGATATCGTATTCAACATAATAAAGGTTGGTGGTAAGGCTGTTGGAATATCTGGCAAGGATAGTTTTACTATAAAAGCAAAGAAAAAAATAATAGAAACTGGCGAAGACCTAGGATTTGTAGGAGAAGTTGATAAGATTGAACCTTCACTAATACTATCCCTAATTAAGGACGGATACATTCCTGTAATATCACCAGTAGGAGTGGACGAAGATGGTAATTCCTACAACATAAATGCTGATGATGTAACCGCAGAAGTAGCAGTTGCTCTTAAAGCAGATAAACTCATTTACCTAACAGATGTAGATGGTATATACGAAGACATAAACAATCCAGAAACTTTCATCTCTTCAATAACCATAAAGAAGTTGGAAGAGTTAGTTGAAAAGGGTGTTATAAAGGAGGGGATGATACCGAAAGCGATGTCAATGATAAAGGCAGTAGAGAGAGGCGTCAATAAAGTTCATATAATAAACGGAACTATAAAGAATTCTCTTCTTATAGAAATATTCACTGACGAAGGTATAGGCACTCAAATAACAATCTAGATAATAGACTTTGAGTCAAGAAAGGATAGAACTACTGAGTTAAACTCTTCAGGTATCTCCAAAGCAGAAAGGTGACCAACATTCTCAAACTCAACAAAAGTTGAATTAGGTAAACTATCAGCCATATTCTTCATTACATCTAGTGGAACAATCTTATCAGACTTACCCGCTATTACCAAAGAAGGGACAGTAATATCCTTGAGTAAATCTCTTGAATCTGGTCTCGTTGCGATAACATGAACAAGATAACATAAGCCTTCCTCAGTTGTATTCTTAACAATTTCACTTATAAACTCTACAACTTTAGGTTTGTTTTGATAACTATAATCTGAAACTAGACTTTTGCTAAAGGTTTCTAGGTATGAAAGTCTATCCTGCTTTATTCTATCTATATCAGATAATCTCTTTTTTCTTGCTTCTTCGTCTAGCGCTTCAGGTCTTGTATGACAGAACACAAATCCTGCTATCCTATCCCTATGTTGTCTCCACATCTCAAACATCACATACCCACCCATACTCGTTCCTATAGGTATAAGTTTGTCAAACGGAAGGTCTTTTATATTATTCCATATA
Organism: Spirochaetota bacterium; assembly: GCA_025061835.1. Lineage (NCBI taxonomy): Bacteria > Pseudomonadati > Spirochaetota > Spirochaetota bacterium. The sequence continues at coordinate 213,776 of JANXAC010000001.1, read as the reverse complement.
ACACTAACCAAATCAGATACCGTCATTTCAATCTTGTCAGGTTTATCACTCTTGCCAATACCAGGATAATTCAAGGATATATAAGGAATACCATTCTTTGAAAAAATTTTAATCTGCTCAACATACATATCTCTAGGAGTAGGAAATGCTGGAAAGAAAATAATAGCATTCCTTGTCTTGTCCAACCCACTGTGCTCTATCTCTAGTCTCATACGAACTATTATGAAAATTTAAAGACTACTTTATCAAGAAACTCAAACTCCCGTTTCCTCTAGGTTTCGTTGAGAGGTAAAAAGTGTCTATCATTATAAATCATAATCATCAACAAACCTTCAATAAATTATATCTTTCAAAGATATCTTTCAAAGATCCCGTATTGAGATTAAATCCATAATCCTTTCTCCGAAACTCCGACTACTATCGTTTAGAGCAACAAACAATTAAATCATAGACTCGCAAGACTACTGATTAGTAATATCAACCATAACTCTTTTTTCAACAATTTTAGACCTACACAAAGAATTAGCCGATATTGGAAAAGACAGGCTATATTATTCATAATTACGCTATGAAAGTCAAAAGTTCATTCATCACTGCTTTTGCGATAATCTCAGTTGCTGCTATAATATTCGCGTTTTTGGTAATAATCTACTTAACACTATTCAACACTGGTGGAAAGGAATACCGAGAGTATATTCTTATCATAGAACGGGGTGATAACCTACACACAATCGCAACAAAGTTGCACAATCAGGGGTTCTTGGAGAATAAGCAAGTCTTTATACTCCTATCAAGGCTTTTAGGTGTAGATAAAAAGATCATCCCCTCCGCATATAAAGTCAATTCAACGATGAATATGCTTGAGATAATAGATATGATACTAAACGAAAGGATATACACAATCAAAGTAAGGATACCAGAAGGAGCAACTTCGTATGACATTGACAAAATAATCGCAGAATCGGGTCTTACGAAGAGAGGTGATATACTAAAAGAAGTAAGAAGCAAAGAACTTATCCAAAAGTATGGTATAAAATCTGACAGACTAGAAGGTTTTTTATTTCCATCAACATACTATATACCATTCTACTATAAAGATAAGCCTGAAAAAATAGTTGAGATGCTTGTAAATACCTTCTTCAAGAAAGTGAATAGAAAGGAATATGAATATCTTGCTAGCAAAGTTGGATTGACATTTGAACAAGCTGTTACTCTTGCATCAATAATAGAGAAAGAAGCAGGAAGTCCCAAAGAAGAGAAGTATCTCGTTTCATCAGTATTCCATAACAGAATGAAGAGGAACATTCACCTAGCATCCTGTGCTACTGTTATATACGGACTTATGGAACTGAATATGTGGCACGATAACAATCTAAAAAAATGGCATCTATCCTACGATACTCCTTACAACACATATATAAAGCGAGGATTACCTAGAACACCAATATCTAACCCCTCTCTTGAATCTCTGAAAGCAGCAGTAATGCCTTACGAAACAGACTATCTTTATTTCGTCTCAAAAAATGATGGCACACATATATTCTCACGAACATACCAAGAACATCTAAAGTATGTTAATATCTACCAGGTTGAATACTGGAGATACCGTAGAAATGGACAATACTAGAATATCAATATCAAATTTTAGAATAACTTACAATCTTTGATTCAAATCCATAAAGAATACTTATCAACTTATATAACATATTTAAGAAGACATCATAAAAACAACATTCTAAATGACCACTAGAACTAAACTATTCCTTTAATCTTCTCCTTGTAGCACCTGTAGATTATTCCAAGTGCTATAAATGAAGTTATAATGTTAGCACCTCCATAACTTACAAGAGGTAAGTTCGTTCCAGTAGGCGGTAGAAGACCTATATTTACAAGTATATTCACAAGCCCCCAGATTGATATTATTGAAGCAAAACCTACCACCAATGAACTTCTGTAAGTATCATTTATCCTTACTGCTAGCCTGATTGAGTAGTAGAATAACATCACAATCAAAACTATTACTAGAAGAGTTCCAATAATTCCTGTCTCTTCTGCTATTACTGAAAATATTGAGTCTGTGTGTGCCTCAGGCAAATATTTGTCTTTAATAACACCATTCCCTATTCCTACACCGAAAATTCCATTCTGGAACGACCTAAGCATACTTATGTAGTGATACCCTTTACCGAAAGGATCAGACCAAGGGTCTAGGAAAGCGATGATTCTATTGTGAAGATAAGGTAATCTATCACCTACAAGAAATGTAAATGACAAAGAGACTACGAATGTTAAAATTATCTGTATAAGAGGAACTCCCCCAACATACATAACTACCAAACTACTCAACAATATCAGAAAAGCCATTGAAACATCCATCTGAAGAGATATAACCCCGAAAAAGAAAACTGCAACTATGAAGATAGGTAAAAATACACTAAAAAAATTCTTCTTATCCATCTTTCTTGATAGGATGACTGAAATATAGATTATAAGAACCATCTTGACAATCTCGGATGAAGATATGTTTAGTATCCCAAGATTTATCCATCTATACGCATCCCCTCTAGCCTTACCAACACCTGGAACAAAAGGAAGCAAACTAACCACTATCCCTACAAGTAGAATAACTTTCACAAATTTGCTATATAGCGATGTATCTATTCTGGAAAAGACCAACATAAGCAATATTCCAACACCAACCCATAAAAGTTGTCTCAAAAAAAGACTAAACGGATTACCATACCTCTGGATTGAGATTGAATAGGTTGAGGATAGAATGAAGGTAAGTCCTATTACAACTAGAGAAAATGCGACCACAATAACCATCTGTATATAAAACGATAACTCTCTCCTCAGATTATCATCTAAGTTTCCTACGTTTTTTTGAAAAGGTAATTGTTTGGTTATAGACTCGTTCAAATAGTTCATAAAGGAATCTTCGGAAAATAAACACTTTTGTGAATACCTCTAGATTGACTTCTTCAAAGTTATGTAATAGGGAATAGATGTATTGAATGTTATAAGTGGTATTTTGTTTGAGGTTGTTGCTATGTAAAGTCTCTCTAAAAAGGTAGAAATCCTATCAATGTAGTTCTTATAGGACTCACTTACCAGTATAAGTTTTTTGACATTCTCTTCAGGCTCCACCAACTCAACAAAACTGCCTTCTACAAAATCTATCTCTTCCTGTGATAGAATTTGAAATGCTATTATATCTCGTTTCGGAAAGCATCTTCTTATAAACGAAACCTCTTGTGATGTTATAAACACAAAATCTGAGACTATAAGAAGATTGGAGTTGCTATTCACAAAAGCAGGTAATCTTTTGAGAACTTCTGAAAAGTTAGTTTTGCCGTAAGGTTTAACTTGCGATAGAAATTTGTCAAACCTACTGAAATTCTTTATCCCAAAGGAGAACGTCTGATATAAAGCATCACTGAATGTTGAGAAAATAACCTTGTACCCTTCAATACACAACTTGTAAGCGACGACACTTACTAAATACTTCGCATACTCCAACTTTGAGATACTTCGCCCAGCAACCATTGACTTTGAGATATCAAGAAGTATAAATACATCCTTACTCACGTCGGTTGAGAAGACTTTTGTATATAATTTACTTGTTCTCGCAAATAACTTCCAATTGATATTCTTAAGGTCATCAGAATACTGATACTCTCTGTGCTCTAGAAATTCGTTACTATTACCTTTGATGTTTACACTTTTGTTACTACTTTCTGATACAAAATACTTTTTAAAAATCCTATCTATCCTTACATTCTTTAGGTAATCAACGGCTATTTTCTCAAGATACATAAACTAGTAGAATAATCCTAGAGCCTGCTTACCTTCATCCGATATCATCTCTGGTGTCCAAGGTGGGTCAAACACAACATTCACACTAACATTTTCAAACTTTGACTTCAAGACTTCTTCAACCATGTTGATTAAGGTAGGACCTATCGGACAACCTACCGATGTTAATGTCATATCAAGATCAACACTCTTTCCATCCTCGGATATATCAATTCTGTATATAAGCCCTAGATTGACTATATCAAGACCTATTTCAGGGTCATATATCGCTTTGAGAAGATCCAAAACTTCCTGCTTTGTCATACATCCTCCGCATTAAAATTTAATAACCTCTTTAGTTTTGTGTCAAGGTTAGTTGAGATAGTAGTTAGAAACTTATTTATAATTCAGTTATGGGATTCACATACGACAAGTCAAAGTCCCTTCTTGCTAGAATTGAACAAAACCTTGAGATATTCAAAATACCTCAAAAGTTAGAAAGGATGAAGGAGATAACAGAACTTATCTCAAAAGCCTACTCAAATAACGACATCCAGTATGCATCATCACTATTAGTTGAACAGAACAACCTAAAGAAAGAGATTGAAAAGTGGATCAACCTAAGAAAAGAAGCATTTGACATTACAAACTTATCACAAGAAGCAGAAAAGATGGAAGATGAAAATTTACTTTCAGAGATAAACAAAGAACTAAAAGCAATAGAAGATAAATTGAATGAATATGAGATTGAGAAGTTTTTTGACTATGAGATTGATAATAGCAACTGTTTTATGAACATACACCCGGGAGCTGGAGGTGTTGAGTCGTGCGACTGGGCAGCAATGTTGTTCAGAATGTATACAAGATTTCTTGATAGAAAAGGTTTCAAATATGAAATTGTAGATTTCCTACCTGATGATGTTGCAGGAATAAAAGATGTGACTATCTATGTTCAAGGTGCTTTTGCTTTCGGCTACCTTAAGTCAGAAACAGGAATCCACAGGCTTGTGAGAATATCACCTTTTGATGCATCCAAAAGAAGACATACTTCCTTCTCCGCTGTTCATGTGATTCCCGAACTGAAAGAGGACAATAAGATCATAATAGACCCTTCAGAAATAAAGATTGAAACATTCAGGTCAAGTGGCAAAGGAGGACAGCATGTCAACAAAACGGAGTCCGCAGTAAGAATAACACACATACCAACGGGTATAGTAGTGTCAATTCAAAACGAAAGGTCACAGATACAGAACAAGGAGCTAGCAATAAAGATACTGAAATCCAAACTCTATGAACTCAAACAAAAAGAGTTGAAAGAAAAACAAGAGGAAGTAGCAGGTGAAAAGAAAAACATTTCTTGGGGTAACCAAATAAGAAGTTATATACTTCATCCTTACAACTCTGTAAAGGACCACAGAACAGGAGTTGAAACAGCAAAGACATCTCAAGTTTTAGATGGTGAGATTGATGAGTTTATAAACGCTTACATAAAGTGGGCATATATCAACAGAACAAAATGATATGAACATCCTATATGTATTTGACTTGTTTGGGACAATGGTTTTCTCTTCCACTGGAGCGATAAGAGGACTTGAAAAGAAACTAGACCTTTTCGGTATATTCGTTGTAAGTTTTCTAACTGCTGTCGGCGGTGGAACCATAAGAGATATTATCATAAACAGAATACCATTCTATTTCTACGACCTTAACTACACATTCGCTATACTTTTAGGTATTCTGATAGTAGTTGTGTTTAGAAAATTCGTTGAGAAGTATAAAAGCATTCTAGTTTATCTGGATGCTCTAGGACTTGGAGTTTTTAGTATCATTGGTGCAGAGAGGGGACTTAATGCTAACTTACCTGATATTGGAGTAGTAATAGTTGGGCTGATAACTGGAATAGGTGGTGGAATTCTGAGAGATATACTTGTTAAAGAAGTTCCTTTCGTTCTGGAAAAGGAGATATACGCAACTGCAAGTATCGTAGGATTAGTTTTATTCTTACTATTCGTCAAAACTTCAATATTTCCTTTTGTAGTCTCTGTTTGGATATGTATAGGGGTTATAGTTATGATAAGAATAACATCCTACCTACTTAACCTAAACCTTCCAAGGTTCTGAAAGATTGATTTTTTGAAAATCGGACCCGATCTAGCAAAAACCTTGACGAACCTTCTAAAAGTTGCTATCTTTTGATACTTTGAGGGGGCTAGATTATGGCAAATGAAAAGGTAGCATTAACAATAGCAGGTTCTGATAGTGGTGGTGGGGCCGGTATTCAGATTGACCTAAAAACTTTCAATAGAATCGGCGTTTTTGGCGCATCCGTCATAACATCTCTGACAGCACAAAATACTTTAGGAGTTCAAGGCATTTATGATGTTTCACCTGAATTTGTGGTAAAGCAACTTGAGTCATTGTTCTCTGACCTAAACATACATTACAGCAAAACTGGAATGCTATCCAACGAACAGATAGTAAATGCTGTAAGTGAATACCTAAAAAAAGTTTTAGATGAAGGAAAACTAAAGGGACTCGTAATAGACCCTGTTATGCGAGCAAAAGGTGGAGACCCCCTGCTAAAACAAGATGCAGTTGAAGCACTCGTTAATAGACTCTTACCTCTTGCTCTGATCATAACACCTAACATTCCAGAAGCAGAACTACTATCAGGAATGAAGATAAACAACATAAGCGATATGAAAAAATCAGCAACCGAAATATATAAAATGGGACCTAGGTATGTGATAGTAAAAGGAGGACACCTAAAAGGGAAATACGCAGTTGATGTTGTGTATGACGGAAAGGATTTCGTAATAATGAAATCCAAAAAACACTACAAAGGTGATGTTCACGGAACAGGGTGTAGTTTCTCAGCTGCTATAACCGCATACCTAACAAAAGGAGAGAAACCTCTGGAAGCAATAAGAAAAGCTAAAAGGTTTATATCCATCGCTATAAAGAACGGTATTTACATAGGTCAGGGGTTTAGAGTTTTAAAAACTTATTAATGAGTATTTATCCCTAACCTTTGATATCAACACTCTTTGAGACAACCTCTTCACGCCCGTTGACATTTTGGTTCATATTGGATATTTGCTCCCACGCGTCTCTTAATTTTCCCAGTATATTCCTTACCTCAAGTAGTATATCCTTGTTTTTTTCAATGTTTCCTTCAAACAATCTTTTGCTACAATACAGGTATATTGAGTAAAGGTTGTTAGCAATATCCTGCCCTTTTTCAAAATCAAGAGCAGTCATAAGTTCAATAAGCCCTTCCTGCGCTCTAGCTAACTCCTTATTAGAAAGGTCATACTTCCTTGTCTCAAAGTATTTGAGAGCCTGGTCAATTGAGTTGATTATTATATCATAGAGTATAACAACCAACTTTACAGGTGTCGCAGTCTCAATCTGCGCTTCTTTATAAACCCTAGCGTAGTTCATAGACCTAATTTTCGGAATCAAGTAGAAGTTCTTTAGTTTAAAGCTTAAGATATAAATTAGATTATTCTAATAAAATTAGACTACCTAAAACCAAAATATTTTGGTATCAATTTTAGTCGTATTTTAGGTATCTCTCTTACACGCACAAAAATGTGCGCGCATTCAAAACCTATTCAGAATATACCCTTCAAAAGAAAATACCTAAATATTTTGGTAAATTGGTTGCTAGTGGAAAATATTCGTTTGTGCGTGAATCTTAATATGTTTCAATATACCTTCAAGACTTGCATTTTTGGATTAAAAACCAAAATATTTTGGTGATGCGACGCACATTGACACGCACAAAATGTGCGTGATTGGATCTGTAAGTCTTTAAGCACTCTTTTGAGCCCATTTACCAAAATATTTTGGTATCAACAAAGAATCTTCTACGCACATTGACGCACAAAGTTAACATAATTTAGCCTTTTTACGCACATTGACGCACAAACGCACATTGTACGCACATTGCTACGCACAATTTTGTGCGTGCATTCAATCAAAGTCCCGAAGCACTCTTCAGCAATTTTTACCAAAATATTTTTGTATAAAAAACGCGCACAATAATAATGATAATAATATATATTATTATTATTTATTATCGTTATTATTTTAATCATGTTATTATCAACCGTATGGCTGGAATTGGTTAACAGACTCGTAGGACAAATTCCTATCATCGTTCTAAACATTTCTGATATGAACTACATTGTCACGCAGACATACCCATAACGCTTTTAGGAAGCTAATGCTGAGATTGATTACTGTTATTTTTTACCATTTATTCCAACCTCTTACTCTTTAGAAGTCCTTCTGAAAAAATCTACTATCAATATCTCAACAAAGTTATAAGTAGAACATCGTTGAAAATTGTAAACTACTACGGAGATCAAGACTATTGAACCTGGAAGATAAACTATCTAGATGGAACAACCGGGGATTTCAAATTTGAGATGAGTTTCAAAAGGAAGTTGGTTATTCTAACAGATGGACTTATCTCCATAGGATCAACACTTATGAAAGTAGAATTAAGCCCTAGATTCCTAAGTTCCTCCTCAATTAGTTTGTTGTTTTCGGTAGATAATACAATGATATCTGGAGACAACTTAAGCAGAGTTTCAACTCCAACTGTAAGCGTCTGGTAAGGTGATTTCAGGTGATCAACTACGTTTATTCCTCCAATTCTTCTTACTATATCAGATGCATAACTATTAGAACTGGCTGTGTATATTAGTGGATAGGAATATAAGAAGAAAAACCTCTTACCTTTTGCGAACTGAATAGCATTTCTGACACTAGCATAGAAGGAGTATCTGAAACTCCTGATAATTTCCTCCTTTTCTTCTCCTTTAAGGAGTCTTGAGAGTTTGAACATATTATCAACTATATCATCTACTCGTTTGTAGTCAAGAACGAATACCTTTACACCTCTTCTCACAAGGTACTCATAGTTTTCATAACTCCCCATCTTTAGCATCAGGACCAAGTCAGGTTTTAGTTTTATTATCTTCTCAAGGTCTGGGTCGTAAATCCCCCCCACAATTTCCCTTTCTACTCCACAATACCTAGTAACACCTATCAACCTATCACCGAGTCCCATAAAAAACAGAGTTTCTGTTATACTAGGAGCAAGAGATATTACCCTAGTGTATCTCTTCTGCTCAAATTTCTTACCTAAACTATCAATAACTACAGCATAGCAGTCATAGGTGAGAAACATGAAAGTTAGCAGAATTACTAACAACACTTTCATATTCACAATAATTATGTCAACCACTAATCGCTTTCTTCAATAAACCAAACGGCGAAAACTTTCAAATAGTTCGATAACAAACCTGAAACTTGAGATCTATTGAGAAAATCTCGGATCTCTGCTGAATCTCAAGTATTAAAACAACTTGAAAAATTTTACAGAGAGACTATTTTTAATAATACTGATTTCCGAATATATCTAGTATGATATTGTTTTTGAAGCCAGGGATAATAATAACACCTGATGAGGTAGTAGAAGATAAAGGTATATACATTGACACTACGAATGGTCTTATCATTGATGTAAGCGAGTATAAAACTAAGGCGGATATTAATGTGCTTCTAACCAAAAACACGATAGCAATACCAGGAATAATCAACGCACACGACCACTTGTTGGGTTCATACTGGCCCAGAGTCGGAGAGGGTCCTCACATATCTTGGAAACCCTGGGATGATATACTAAAGTCCTCCGACCTTTATAAGGAGAGAAGTAGAATACCAAACTTCTATCTCTACCTGATTGGTTCGTATAAAAACCTGATATCTGGCGTAACTACTGTTATGGATCACATCCCTCACAAAGTAAACGATAACTTCATAGACAAATTACCTATTAAGGTTATAAGAGAATACTGTCTTGCACATGAAGTATCTTCTTACGACCTCAAGTGGGGAGATGGAGTTGACATAGAACACAGGAGAGCAGTTGAGAATAACTGGCCCTTTGTAACTCATATAGAAGAGGGTTTTGACGAAGAGTCAATGAAAGGTGTTGATTACTTGATAGATTACGGAGCACTAACAGACCATACGGTTATGGTACACGGCCTTGCGCTATCAGATGAAGACCTTGACAGAATAGCAAAAGCAAGAGCTCATCTTGTAACCTGTCCTGTGTCAAATTACTTTATGTTTAAGTTAATTGCTAGAATAAAAGAATGGTTGGCAAAAGGCATAAATACTTCTTTGGGAACGGACTCACCAATGTCAGGAGGTATGAACATTCTTGAAGAAATGAGGTTTCTTAAGATGGCATACAAGAGTAAGTATGGTGAGGAACTAAGCGATAGAACGATACTTTATATGATAACGAAAAATCCAGCGAAAGCTTTCAGGATACAAAGCAAGGTAGGCTATATAAGGAAAGGTTATCTTGCGGACATAACGATATTCAGGAGAAACAATGAGGATCTGTTTTCAAACATAACTCAAGCGTGGTTTAACGACATTGAGTTGGTATTCATAAATGGGATACCTAGATATGGTTACGATTACTACCAAGAACTCTTTGACAAATTCTCAAATAACATTGAATACTCAAAAGCAATAATTGATAGGCAAAACCGGATAATTGTCGGTTCTCTTGAAGGGCTTATGAGGACAGTATGGAAGTTTGTAGGTTTCAAGAAACAGTTGCCATTTATTCCTATTACCGTAGAGGATGACTATGGCAAGAATAATACTGATAGCAGTAGTGTTATTGGTGATATTACTAGGACTTCTAGCGCTGATCTTCTATATTGACTACAGGAATAAAAAAAGGCAATATGAAATGAGAAAGAGAAGCAAATAACAGATTTTATCTACCAATCTGCAGAGCCTTTTCAAACATCTGTCTAGTTGAGTTTATTACGGTTACGTTTGCTTCGTAGGATCTTGACGCTGATATCATATCAACCATTTCTTGGACTACATTCACATTAGGATACAAGACATAACCTTTATACTTACCATACTTTATGGCATCTGGATGAGATGGGTCATAAACCATCCTTGGAGGATTATTGTCTTTCTCAACTTTTACAACCTTAACACCAGCACCCTGACCAGGTTGCAGTGCTTCAGGTAAAAGATAACTTTTGAACTTCAAACTATCATCTCTCGGCATAAGTACAACTCTTTGTCTCTGGTAGGGACCTCCTTCAGTAGTTCTCGTTGTTTCAACATTAGCGATATTATTTGCTATTACATCAAGTCTAAATCTCTGTGCTGTTAGACCACTACCTGCTATGTTTAGAGACGTAAACATTCCCATACCTGGACTCCTTAAGATAAAAATCGTCAGACTCCTAATATGATTTAGTTTTTCAACGCTTCTTGAATAACAAAAGAGTCTAAAACTATTGAAGGTTTTTTATACTGGTCAGTACCAACAAACTGAGATCACTAACTATAATCTATTTTTACCAAATTAGATCTTGTTCTAAGACTATTTGAATCTTACGAAGCAGAATAATAAGAATAATTTGAGTGAAATTCAAAGTCTTGGAAACAAACATACAGGGTTTGTTCATAATAGAACCTAAGGTTTTCAGAGACAGTAGGGGCTTTTTTCTTGAGAGTTGGAATGAAAGAGAGTTTGAAGAAGTAGGCCTTAACATTAAGTTCGTCCAAGACAACCATTCAAGGTCTGTTAGGGGAGTTTTGAGGGGACTACACTTTCAAGATCCTTATCCTCAAGGTAAGCTTGTTAGGGTAGTGCGAGGTAGAATATTTGATGTTGCTGTTGATATTAGAAAAAACTCTCCAACACTAGGAAAATGGTTCGGGATAATTTTGTCAGACGAAGATATGAAAATGCTTTACATTCCTGAAGGGTTTGCACATGGTTTTCTTGTGTTATCAGACTTTGCGGATGTTGTGTATAAGACTACTGAATTCTACTACCCTGAATATGACAGGGGAATCATATGGAGCGATGAAACGATAGGAATAGAGTGGCCTCTTGAAGAGATAGGAAATCAACATCCAATATTATCAGAAAAGGATTCCAGGTTACCTAGGTTGAAGGATATAATAGAGAATTTGTAGAAAAGTATACATATAGTTGCTTAGAGGTGTTTTCACATGAGGAAAATTTAACTACTATTATCACTTTGAAAGCAAGATAGTAGAGTAATTATCATTTCTATCGTGATTGAACTTAAGGTAAAACTTCTGAAGCGTAATTCTCATATTCCTATTTACCAAACTTCGCACTCAGCAGGATTGGATCTTTGTGCGAGCCTAGATGAAGATATTGTCATACGGCCGGGTGAGATAAAGATGATACCAACAGGAATAAGCATAGAACTTCCGGATGGATACGAGGCACAGATAAGACCAAGGAGTGGGATTGCGTCAAAGCATGGAATAACTCTTGTCAACACTCCAGGGACGATTGATCCTGACTATCGTGGAGAAATAATGATACCATTGATAAACCTTGGCAAAGAGTCTTTTGTAATAAAGGATGGTATGAGAATAGCACAGATGGTCATAGTAAGATTTGAGAGAGTTGAGATTAAGGTAGTTGATGAACTTACTCCTACACAGAGAGGAGATGGGGGTTTTGGATCTACGGGGTTGATGAAAGATGATAAGTAAGATCGTTGAAAAACTAAAGACTGACAGATTTTACTTTGACTCAATTGTTCTAACTATATTTACACTTCTAGGTAACCTAGTAGCTTTTCTAGTAAACATAATATACACACGGACATTACCTCCAGGTCAGTACGGAGCAATAATGTCAATAAATTCATTCATAAATATACTTACAACAATCTCACTAGCATTTAGAATGTTTAATGTAAGAGAAACTAGTGACCTTATAGCGAAAGGTCAAAATCCAAAAGCAATAATAGTATCCTATAAATTCACACTATACTCATTCCTAGGACTTGTGTTGTTCTTCCTACTACTATCTCCACTTTATGGCTACATAGTAGGATTTATGAAAATAGACTACTTACCGTTTGTAATGTCAGTAATGGTAGTAATATTCTCATACCTAATAAGTATTACTTCATCCCTCTTTCAATCACTGAAGTTGTTTCTAATACTTGGTATAGTATATTTTTCCTACCCATTCTTGAGATTTGTATTCACATACCCTTATATAGTAGTGTGGGATGGACAATATATTGGTGCTACCTCTTCAATGCTTCTAGGTGTAGTCATATCCTTTGTATTAAGTTCACTAGTTATAATACTCAATAAAAACAGTAGAGAGTTGCTTCTCAACGAGAATAACAACAAACTATCTCTAAATTTATCTTATTTTCTACCTCTTATTCCAATAGTGCTTATAAATATGTTATACAGTGTCTTGAACTTTGGTGATGTGATATTTTCTAGAAGGTACTTTAATGATGTAGAAACTGACATATTTGCACTAGCAGCTACTGTTGCAAAAGCAAACTTTTTTGTGATCATTCCAATATCTTTTGTAATGCTACCTAGAATGATAGAGGATTTGAATAATAAAGGTTATAGGGCAAGTGTTATGGCACTCGTCAAAGGAGTCGTTATAGCACTCTTTGCTTCCTTTGCATATCTTATCTTTGTTCTAATCTTTGGAGATATTATTCTTAAGATATTTGGTGAAAGATACCTAGAAGCAAAAAGCATACTGTTTTTATTTACATTAGCAGTGATACCAATAGGTATATCACTTCTACTTATAAACTACAGTATCGTTTTCAAGAATTGGTATTTTCTAATTCCTCTTGCAGTAACCGATATAATACTAATAGTAGGTTTCATACTGTTTCATAATAACTTCGTTGAAATGATACTTGTAGATCTTGTAGCTGGTTTGGTTTTGCTGTTTTCTCTATCATTCATGGTTCTACTCTCAAAAGAGCCAAAACAAGTATCAAAGGAAGACATAATCTATGAAGAAACACAGCATACAAGTTAGATTTTTTACCTTCTGAAAATGAAAATAGTCAAAATCGGAATAAATAGTATTCAAAATCCCAAAAACTTTTAGAATATACTTATGATAAATCTTATTACTTAGTGTTTTCTCTTAAAAACTCTTCTAACTCTTTAAGTTTTCTTGCACCACCTACGAAGTCTCCATTGCCTGTTAATTTTTTATATTCCTCTATATATTGAAGTGCTCTTAGGAGGACTGTTTTTGAGATACCTGTTGTTTTTTCAGGCACCTGTGAGGCAACCTTTTCAACTTCGGTTATTTCAATCTTTTGACCTGTAAATAATTTTGATATTGTCTGTGGTACTGTCTCATCCCATACTATTCTCTCGCCATCAGACATAGCAACTCTTCTAAACTCTGGTATTTTGGCTTCCTCTGCTTGTAGGTATATTGGTTCATAGTATAGAAGTGAATTCTCTATGGGCAGTATCATCATATTCCCTCTTAAAACTTGAGAGCCTTGTTGGTTCCAGAGTGTTATCTGTGCTGATATTTCGGGGTCTTGGCTTATCCTCGCTTCTATCTGAAGAGGACCAAAAACAAGCCTGTCTTTTGGCATTCTATATACGATAATCTCTCCGTAATTTTCGTAGTCTGATTTAACGGCCATCCAAGCAATGAGATTATCCTTATCTTTAGGGGTGAAGGGCAAAACAAGTATAAAATTCAGTTCTTTCTTATCAGGCAGTTTAGTTACTATATAGTAAGGTTCAACCTCTATGTTGTTCCCAAACTTAACCTCTTTCGCTATGTTCCAGACATCCTCTTGATTAAAGAATATTTCAGGGTCCTTCATATGATATAATCTAAAAATTCTGCTCTGGACTCTTAAGAGTCTTTCTGGATACCTTATGTGTTGTCTTAAATCTTCATCCATCTGTTCTAGTTCCTTAAATTGAATGTTAAACATGTTTTTGAAAACATTTATAACGGGTTCATTCTTATCAACGATATAGTATTCAACATTACCGTTATAGGCATCAACAACAACCTTTACAGCATTTCTTATGTAGTTTATACCTCCTGAATAGGTTGAGTATGGAAACTGGTCGGATACAGTATAACCATCAATAATCCAGTAAAGTTTGCCTTTTGATACAACTATGTATGGATCATCTTCATATAGAATGAATGGAATTATCTTATCAATCCTTTTTAAGACATTCCTATTTATTAGGATTCTAGTTTCATCGTTTATGTATTCGGAGAATAACATTTTTATTTCTTCATTTAGATAAACTGCAAAAAGTAGTTTCTTCCAGAAGTTATCAATCTTTATACCGGCAGTTCCCTTATACCTTGTATATACATTCTCCTCTCCCTCACCAGCAGACGATGGATAATCAAACTCGTCAATACCAGCGTTTACGAAGACATAATGGTCTGTGAGTTCTCCAAAGTATATTCTAGGTTCTTCAACGGAGACTTCTGGATATGAAGATATAGGGGGGATGTCCTTGACGAAGAGTTTAGGCATACCGTTCGGTAATATCTCATTCACTGGACTCACAACAACACCTATACCGTGAGTGTATCTAAAATGAACATTTATCCAACTCTTTGAGTTCTCTGGCAATGCTTCAATATCCAACTCCCTCGCAGATATCATAACCTGTCTTAAACTACCACCTAGCCTGTACCTGTCAATGTCAATGTCATTAAACTTGTAATAAAACCTTATTGTTTGTATTTGCTTGTAGGCATCTCCTAATGGTTTCCAGTCCCATAACCTTAAGTTTTGAATTATCTCTTTGTTTCTTGATAACATATCAAAAGTTAAAGGTTTGTTGTCAAAGAAAACTTCTTTAACTTTGTCTAACTTGTAAGCAACCAGTGTTGATTCAATATTGTTTTTGATAAACTCTTTCTGTCTATCCAATTCAGATGGCTTGACTACGAAAACTTCAATTAGCGAAGGATAAATAACATAGAGTGCTAGAGATATACCGACTGTTCCACCAGATAATATGAGTATATTGCGAATTTTACCGCTGAAGAGGAAGAAAGTGGATAGGATAGCGAGTAATATCAGGAGTATTCCTATTATTCTAATAACTGGTAGTGTTGCGTATATCTCTTTATAACCTGGACCACTAAACAAACCACTGTCTACAAACATTATATGGTAAGGTGTAACGAACGCTATTCTGATACCAAGAACCAGTGTCCAAACTATCAGAACAAATATTGAGTAAAGAAAGATACCTCTTGAGATTTTATCTGGCATCCTGCCCGAGAGTAATGCGAAAACAAAACTCTGTCCGTAATATCCCGATTGAAATCTCAAATAAACATACAGTATGAATATCATAAACGCAGAAACTATGAACAGGAACCAAAGTATGTTATTAAATACAGCGTTTATAAATGGCAAAGAGAACATATAAAACTCGGCAGGCATCTTGAATATTGGGTCCGTGTATTCAAGCGTTGATACTCTACTGAAGAATTTTGCTATATCCATCCAGTCATTTGTTGCTGCAATGTATCCAAAGTATCCGGAAACAACAACAAGAAAGAGCCATACAATAACATTTGAAAACCTCTCAACAACCTTCATCATCTCAAACTCAACAACTTTTATAAGTCCTATCGGGAACCTCGGAAAGAAAATCTTAATGGGAATATACACGAATAGTATGAATCCTGTAAGCACGATAACAAACGTTATAACGAATATCCAAATCTTGTATTGAATGATGCCCCAGAAAACATTGAAATACCCAACTTCAGAGAACCAAAGAACATCAACGATAAACTTTACAATTTCATCTAGAACCAGAACGAATAAAGCACCTAAAACTGCTATTATCACTCCTATCCATACATCTTTGAATGATACGGTCTTTCTCCTAATGTAAGAGGATATCGCTTGGATAACTAAAGGTAATGAAAAAATGAACAGAATTATAGTTTTTACCATGCT
This sequence comes from Spirochaetota bacterium, assembly GCA_025061835.1. Taxonomy (NCBI): domain Bacteria; kingdom Pseudomonadati; phylum Spirochaetota; species Spirochaetota bacterium. The sequence continues at coordinate 197,112 of JANXAC010000001.1, read as the reverse complement.
AACCTCCTTTTTGAAGGATAATGAAGATTATTATGTTTTTTCAAATAAATTCTAGTGTTTCAGAGTTCTGCGGTGAAGTGTTGATATGTTGAATTTCTCAAATATATCAAGTATCTTTGAAACGAGTCTTTCCTTGCCTTGATGTATAAGGTTGTTTGAGAACTCTTCAAAAACATTTGAGTGTAAAAACTCATATATTCTATTCTCTATACTTCTTCTGTTGTAGATATTGATTCCATTCTTGACGACAAAGTCAACTAATCCTGAAAACGATTCTATCTCATCTTCACCTGGTTCTTTGATAATTTTTTCAATGCTGTCAAAGATATATCGATACAACGCATTCTCAAGTTTTGACATTGATATCTCAAGGTTATTCTCTCTTATTACTTTCATAACCTTTGACAAGTAAAGCAAATCAATCTGTTGTTTGTTTAGTAAGTTTTCTGCCTGCTTGTCTATAAACTCTTTTAGTAGGAACGATATTAGTGTCTTTTCACTTTTTGGTAGTTTTACGCCTAGAAGTGAATAACTGTCTATTATCTTTATGTATTCATCAATTTCAAACTCTGACCTAGCTCTTAAGGATTTGAACTTACTCTCAAATATTCTGTAAAGTATTTGTTCTCTAATTTCGTATTTTATGTCCATCAGAGAGTATCCACCAGAAAACCAATCATCAAAGAAACGTCTTGCTTTACCGAAAGGTAGTTCTTTAACTACCTTACTTATGTATGTTTCAATACCTTCATACATATGTTCTTTTGTGTATATATGAACTTCTCCTGTTGAGAAAGAGACGAAGATGTAGTATATGTATTTACTTTCTTCAAGCGTTATGTTGTTGAAAAGGTCAGCAATACCTGAGAATACCTTAAAACCATCAATTTCAAACGAATTTGAATTCCTAACAGATATGGTGTAATAGTAGTAATAATCTTTTGATATATCTGAATGGATATTCTTATCGTAAACGAGAAACTTGTAGAGTATATATTGTGCTATCACTCGTTCTGGTGTGAATTTATACTTTTCAATCCAGTTTTCAAATATCCATCTTCCGTCGTTGAACTGCCTTATATTACTCTTCGCCCTACTGATTATCTCAAGGAAGTGTGTCTTAATTTCGGGTCTTATGTATTCTTTCAGTAAGTGGAATATGTAAGATGGATACTTCATAACTTGGACAGTTTCTATACCTGATATATCTGCGAAAAACCAACCACAACTTGTGTACATAAGCATCTCGTTGTAGAGTGCTTCCATAAACTTTAAAACCTTTACTTTCTCATCATAACTCAAGTTTTTCCTTGAGTGCTTCTTCAAAAATTCTTCAATCTTACCTTTCCACTCCGGAGGCTTCAAAGAAGACCTAACAAAAACCACATCAATGTAATCATTCCTTGCTTTCCAAACATTACTAATTATATCTTTTAGTTCTTCTTCGGAAAGTGAGTATAGTTCTTCTCGCAGATAATCAAAAGCATTCCTCAAAGGTTCTCGCCATGCTTGATTCCAACCAGGTTGTGCACCAGTGCTACAACCACAATCTCTATACCACCTATCAACTCCGTGAGCACAACTCCAAGATGTTCCTAGATTGTTGTTCCCTTTCTTCAAAACAACCTCATACCTTGGTTTTATATACTCAAGAACATTTGCAAAGTTTGTGAAAATAAAGTTATTCTCAAATTGATTTCTGTATATCATAGATGAGAGACACATATCTCCAAATGGTTCATGATGACCATATATCTCGCCGTCGGTGGCTATGGATAAGAAAAAATCATCTTTGTTTGGAGTTCTATACGAAAGTATGGCATCTCTAAAGCCTTCAGAACTCCTCAAAAGATGATTGAAGCTAACAGCGTGTGATAAAGGTCCATTGTAGAAAAATACTATTATTTCTCCATTAGGTTCCCTCAGAATGTAAGGCTCTGAAAAGTCTATATTACCTTTTGATACATCTGTCCATTCTTTCCCGTTGAGAAACCTAACTCTTTCTGCTTGGTGAGGCGAAAGTATGATAAACTTAATGCCGTAACTAATTAGAAACTGAACGACAATATCATTCACTGCAGTTTCTGGTAGCCATATACCCTCAGGTTGTCTCTCAAACCTTTTCTCAAAATCTCTGATACCCCATTCAATTTGTGTTATCTTGTCTCTATCCGATGCTAGAGGAAGTATGATATGATTGTATCCTTGTGCTATTGCATTTCCATGTCCGTTGTTTCTATCTCTACTTCTAAAGTCTGCTTCTAGAATCTTTTCGTAAGTTTTTTTGTGATACTTTTCAAGATATGTAAGTAGTGTAGGTCCAAAGTTGAAACTGATGTATTCATAGTTATTTATAACTGCTTGTATTCTACCAAAATTGTCCAAAACTCTTGAGAATGCGTTTGAGGTGTAGCATTCCTCCGTAATCCTCTCATTCCAATCATGCCACGGTAGTGCAGAATCTTGGAGGTCAATCTCATATGTAAATGGATCTTCTCTGGGTGGTTGGTAGAAGTGTCCGTGTATCACAAGGTAAAAATTACTCTTCCTCATATCATTTACCTCTGCAATTTTACTCAAAAATTATTTACATAATATCTTCCTATTGACAAATTGGTTATTAATTCTTCATTTAAAGTTTAAAAATTGATAGTTATTTAGCAACGTTAAGTGTAAGTAGTTTATAATTACAAAATGTGAGGTATTTTTATGCAGGATGGCGGATTTTCGTTTCTAATATTGATGGTATTGATGTTTGTTGTATTCTACTTCCTCATTATATTCCCCGAAAACAGGAGAAGGAAGAAACTTATGCAACAGATAAACGAAATGAAAGAAGGTGATAGGTTTGTTACTGCTGGTGGTATAATCGCCGAATTCATATCTCGTGACGAAGAGAAGGGGATTATAAAGGCAAAAATCTCAAAGGATACTGTCGTTGAGATAGGTAAGGATTTTGTTGTTTCGGTTTTCCAAAACAAAGTTGAAGAGAAGAAGTAGAATTTTTTATATTTATTAACGACGGAGAGGTGGCCGAGCGGTCTAAGGCAACGGTTTGCTAAACCGTCGTAGCACTGAAAAGTGCTACCGTGGGTTCAAATCCCACCTTCTCCGCATTAATTTTATCTTTAGGGTTTTTGTAATTCCCATTTATTGAAGTTCCAATATATTCCTACTGTTGAAGGATCTATATTAATTACTCGCCTATCTGCTCCTACAAGTGATGCTCTTGAGAATAGGAATATGTAAGGTAAATCATCCTGTATTATCTGATGAACCCTTGCATATATTTTCTTTCGTTCTTCCTTGTTAAAGATCCTTCTACCTTCTTCACAGAGTTTATCAACTTCCTTGTTTGAATAACTTACATAGTTTATTCCTCCATTTATCTGCGAAGAATGCCATATATCGTAGGGATCTGGGTCAAGAGAAAGTGACCATCCAAACATCACCATCTGGAATGTCTTACTATCTATTGTTTTCGTAACCATTGACCATTCCATAACTCTTATATTGAGTTCAACACCTATGTTCTTTAATGTTTCCTTGAGTATCTCTCCAATCTTTATACCTGTTTCGCTACCCTGAGGAATAATAAGTTCAAGGGATAGTTTTTTGCCCCCTTTATCTCTCACTCCATCACCGTCAGTATCCTTCCAACCAGCCTCATCTAGTAGTTTTGAAGCCTTTTCTAGTGAAAACTCGTAATCTTTCACATTAGGGTTAAAAGCCCAACTGTTAGGGGGGAAGGGACCTGAAAGTGGCTCTGCAAGACCGAAATATACACTCTTTTTGATCTCTTCTTTGTTTACGGAGTGAGATAGTGCTTTTCTAACGAGTTTGTCTGATAATATCTCATCTTTTAGGTTTATCGCTATTTGAGATATGTTTAGAGTGTAGTATCTGTAAGTGTTAAACTTCTGCTTAAACCAGTCTTCTTGTGCCTGATTGACCCAGTCTATTGGTCTTATACCTGCCAGGTCTACCTCACCAACCTTGAGTGCGTTAAACTCAACTGTAGGGTCTTTTATGATTTTAAATACAATTCTCTTTATTTTTGGTGTGTTATCAACATCCCAGTAATTTGTTATTCTTTCAAGTATAATATACTGCCCGGGAACAACCTTCTTCACTTCATAAGCGCCACTTCCAATAGGAAAAGAGTTATATTTCGTATTTTGAAAATCTTCTTTCTCAAAGATATGCTTTGGTATTGGTATCATAGCCCAACTCTCAAGTGCTGGTGCGTAAGGTTGTCTGTATTTTACCTCAAATGTTAGTTCATCTATCTTCTTCACATACTCAACATCCTTGTATTGTGCAACTTTGTTAAACGCTCTTGATATAGGATTTGTGATCATTGAGTAGGTGTATATAACATCGTCTGCGGTTATTGGTTTCCCATCTTGCCATCTCGCGTTTTCTTTTATCTTAAATCTGAAAACTTTGGAGTCAGATGATACTGTATATTCCTTCACTATCTTTGGAGTGAAATTCAGATTTTTATCAACTTCAAAGAGAGAGTCATACACAAATGATATTACTATTGATGAATACAAATCCAGAGATGAAACAGGATTAAGAGTCTGTGGCTCTTGAGAAAGGGTTAGAACAATTGTCTCCTCATCCCTTAAACTAGGTCTGGAACAGAATGTTAGTATCATTGATGAAAGTATAAGGAAAGCAAGGAACTTCTTCTTCATAAGCCCTCCAGATTATTCTTACAGAAGTATTATTTAGGTTTCTCAAACCAGTTTCTACAAACTGATTTATGAATATTTATAGAAATCAATGCGTTGATATAACCATAATTTGTATTATGATACACAAAGTTATTCTGTCAGTGTTAAGCCTACTGATTGTTTCGGAGTGTATGAAAATTTATGGTCATACTACTTTCTCTGTCAAAAGTTTTTCAGTTATCAACTATACAAACTTCATTCCTCTAAACCCTATATTCATATTAGAGTTATCATACTCACTGAAAGAAAACCATAAAAATAGTCATGGACATCAAGATATAAAGTTATCAGTAAAGATAGACAACAAGGTTCAAACCTTTACACTAGGAGAAGATATACTATTCAAAAGAGTTTCTGAGGACACGATAAGATTATTCACTCCTTGGTTTCATACCATAACTTATGGTAAAGGAAGGATTGTATCGTTTTCTTTCTCTGAAGGTAAGAAGATCGTTTTCAAGACCAACATTGCCTTTTCAATATCAAACACAACTCAAACTCCAATAATAATATCTGAAGGTATCAATGAAGTTGAAATTCCTAGAAAGATAACTCAACAGGTTCGTTTCTTTTTTATCTATCAATCTCCTGTCAAGGCTCTTGTTATAGACAGTTATGAAGGTGTAACGAATGTGTTAATTACACAACCTACATCAAGAATAAAAGGTTTATACTCTGCTGATCATACCTTCTTTAAGGAAGGCGAGTATTTGGTAGTGATTGGTAATAGCCAGATTACAAGTAGAGTTTATTTTGACAAAAACCCACCTACATTCAGAATACTAAATCCTACAAATGGTTCAGTATTCTACCGAACTAATGACATACAGATAAAGTGGCTAGACCCTACTGACATATCAGGTATTGATTTTTCCAAATCCTATCTGTCTATAAGTGATGGTAGAAGTAGAGTTGTTGAATACCCTCTTTATAGGAAGTTCAACAGGGAATCAGAGATAAACCCTTATGAAATAGTTTATCTGTCGCTATCGGAAGGTAACTATGAATGTAGTATTGGATACACAGATCTTGATGGAAACTTCACAAATCAAGTTGTAAAGTTCAAAGTTGTTTCATACTCTCTAGACAGAGAAAAACCTTTCTTTAAAAGGGTAGAAATTGAAGGTTCAAAGAAGTTATCAGAAAGTAAGTTTGTTGTAAAAGGGCAAAGGGTGTCTGTATTTCTGGAGTTTTCAGATGGAGATTATGGTAGCGGTGTTAAACTCATACACTATACAGTTAACGAAAAGAAGCTGAGTGAGAGTGCTTTTGGGAATGTCAAATATCTATCGTTTGAAATAGATAATAACACCAACGAAGTTTCAATGTGGCTGGAAGATATGAACGGAAACTTTAGCGAGACTAACTTTATATCGCTAATTAGGTAAATAGTGTTAGATTTGCTGAATTAAGATTTTTCAAAATTTGGCGTAGTGATTATAGATAATTAATATACCTTTCAAATCCATAACTCTATTAACTCATTTTTAATGTTAATTACTCAATTTTCTGGATACTCTTCAGGTTAGTTGAAAATTTGTCGGATTAATTTCAAAATTATCCCAACAGTAGGTTGAATTTGAAAAAAGGGTAATATTTGACTATAATTCTTACCTATGATTGTGTTTATTGATAACTATGATTCGTTTGTGTATAACCTTGTTCAGTATGTTGGAACACTGTATAGTAATGTAAAAGTTTTTAGGAATGACGAGGTTAGCGTAGAAGAGATAAGGAAAATGTCCCCCTCAGGCATAATAATCTCACCTGGTCCCGGGTGGCCCAAGGATGCAGGTATTTCAGAGGAACTAATAAAAGAATTCTACACAAAGATACCAATACTAGGCGTTTGCCTAGGTCATCAGGCAATAGGTGAAGTTTTTGGTGGGAAGATAATACACGCAAAGAGAATCATGCATGGAAAAACTTCTGTGATAGTTCATAACCAGAAAGATGTTTTCAAAGAGATAACCAACCCTCTGAAAGCAACAAGATATCATTCTCTTGTGATAGACCCATCTTCATTACCTAAAGAACTTGAGATTACTGCTTCAAGCGAAGATGATGAGATAATGGGAGTTAGACACAGAGAATATCCTCTCTTCGGCGTTCAGTTCCACCCAGAGTCTATCGCAACGGAGTATGGTATGAAGATGATCAAAAACTTCATAGATTTTATTAAGCCTACTATCAGTGTGTCATTCTTCATAAATAAAGTAAGTTCAAAGGAAGATTTGTCAGATCAAGAATCACAGATTATTGCTGATAAGATAATTAGAGGTGAAATATCACCTGTTCTGACATCTGCTCTACTTCTCGGGATTAGAGTAAAAGGAGAGAGTAGCTCCGAAATTCTTGGCTTTGCGAGAGGTATGCTTGATAATGCTATCAAGATAAACGTTGATGGAGAAACTGTAGATAACTGTGGAACTGGTGGTGATGGAAAACATACTATAAATATCTCTACTATATCTTCTTTTGTGATTGCTGGAGTTGAAGGGTTGAAGGTTCCAAAGCATGGTAATAGATCAGTGTCAAGCAAGGTTGGTAGTGCAGACCTGTTAGAATCGCTAGGTGTGAAGATAGATATAAAGCCTGAAAGGATGGAGAAAATAATAAATACATTGGGTATTGGGTTTCTGTTTGCCCCTATTTACCATCCTGCGATGAAGAATGTAGCACCGATAAGAAAAGAACTTGGTGTTAGAACGATATTCAACATACTTGGACCACTGGTAAACCCATCAAGACCTAAATATCAACTCATAGGAGTATTTGATGAGAAACTACTTAAGATACTTCCTGAAGTTTTACATAATCTTGGCTTGCAAAAAGCTTTCGTGGTTCATAGTGAAGATGGGCTTGATGAAGTTTCACCCTCTTCCTCAACAAAAGTAGCATACCTAAACAATGGTAATGTCAAGTATGTCAGACTAAAACCTCAAGATTTTGGTCTTGATCCAATACCGTTTGAAGACATACTAGGTGGTGATATTGAGTATAACAAAAACATTTGTATGGACATACTTAATGATAAACCTATACCTCAAAAAAATGCAGTTCTAATAAACTCTGCTTTGGCTATATTCCTAACAGGTAGAGTTAAAAATCTTCAGGATGCTGTTGAGCTAGCAAAGAAATCAATCTCATCAGGTAAAGCACTTGAAAAACTACAGAACCTGATAGGTGAAACGAACAAGGCTTAAAAATTTAAACTCTGACTAGAGTTTAGAACTCTTAAAGATAACCCTAAAACCACGAATTAAAGTCTAAAAATTTTCTATCATCCTTAAGGAATTATCCTATAATCTTCATGATTTTGAATAGTCCCGATAGTCTTGTTATGTCAATCAAACTGACTACTGTGAAGTTTAGTATCTGGAATACTTTAAGAGCGATTTCTAAACCATTCCTATTTGAACTTTAGTTTTAGATAAATACCTATTGTAGATTGAATGATATTAACATCTGTCGTTTTTTAGATACTTTCACATTTAGGTATCCATCTTTCGCTTTGAACCTTTCGTTTGTGAATACATCAAATCCTTCTTCATCAATTACACCTGATGGATAAACTGGAATTGATATTTTCTTCTCTTCTTCGGATCTTGATAGAGTACCTACAAAGCACTTACTCTCATCAAACCTTGAGAAAACAAACGTATCTTCATCGGCATACAGAGGTCTGTATGCTCCTGTATGGAGTACTTTTTCTACTCTTTTGAGTTTAGACAAAGTAGAGTATAGATTTAGAAACCATCTGTCCCATTTTTCTTCATTCCATTCCATAGGATATCTACATCCTTCAACATCTGTTGTTCTTCCTCCTAATCCTATCTCATCCCCATAGTATATTGACACAGTGCCCGGTAGTAGAAAGAGAATTATTAGCATACCTTTATATATATCTCTTTCAAAGAATACTGAGTTGTGGAATCTATGTATGTCGTGTGAATCTATTAGGTTAAACTGAAGGAATGCTATCTGGTTTGGCAGTCTTGTAAAGTGTTGTTGGATCTGTTCATTGATTTCTGCACCTGTAGATGGCCTCAACTTTCTTCCTGGTTCTACTACATTTCTTAGAAATCTATCAACCTCACCAGCGAATACTCTCAAAGGTCTTGATGATGCAAAGTAGTTCATACAACCATCCAACTGATCTCCAAGCAAATAACTAATATTATCCTCCCAGTGTTCGCCAATTAGGTAAGCACTCCTTTTTACACTCTTCACTCTTTCTCTTATCCTTGCAAATATTTCATTACCGAACTGGTCTCTACCATTCCTACCAGTGTCATTAGCAACATCAAAACGCCATCCGTCTATATCAAAGTTTTTAATGTAATACCTAACAACAGAGTTCTCACCTTCAAAAATTAACTCTCTCAATTTCTTTGAGTTGTAATTAAGTTGAGGTAGTTCAGAAAGTCCAGCCCATCCCTTATACTCGTCTCTCTCGTTAAAATAGTAAAAACTTCTCTCTTCGGAGGATTTGTCTTCAAGTGCTTTAAGAAACCAGTAATGTTTATCTCCGGTATGGTTAATTGATATGTCAAGTATTATCTTCATACCATTCTTGTGAAGTTCATCAACTAGTTCTTTCAAAGCTTCATTACCGCCAAGGTGAGGATCTACATTGAAGTAGTCAATGGTATCATATCTGTGATGTGTCATCGCCTTAAAAATAGGATTTAAGTATAGCGCATTTACTCCAATAGAAGCAAGGTATGGGATTTTTTCTTTTATTCCGTACAAATCTCCGCCCTGAAAATCAAGACAGAAACCTTTGCTGTAAGGTAGAGGTTCAGTTCCCCATTCAAGTTTAATAGTTTTGTGTCCCCTGTATTCGTATTCACCTGTTTTTACAGACAATTCTGGTCTTCCTTGACAGAACCTATCTGGAAAGATTTGGTAAAATACACTTCCTGGAACCCATTCAGGGTTTTCAAACTCGGCTATTATTACAAAATCGTGGTCTTCAGTTGGAGCATATGAAAATAGCCCAGCTCTTGTATAGAAGAGAACCTCGCTTCCAGCATCAATTATGAAATGATAGTTTATACTCTTTTGAGACATTCTAAGCCAACCTTCGTAATACACAAAATGTTTTGTTTGTCTTGAGATATTCATCCTTGAGTAATGCGAACCACCATCAATTATAGCCCTTATGTAAGCATTCTTTATAGGATTGTTCTTTATAACTCTGAAACTTACTTTCACATACTCATTATATCTTGGATAAGGGTTTGAGACAAATGTATAATTTACTTCAGAGAGTATTGACTTCTTCCAGTCCATCGTTTTCTCCAGAACTAACTTTTGGAATGATATATAAATACTCTCAATTAAGTCAATTAGAGTTTAAGATATGTTAAAAAGATGCAAGATAGTATCTTCAATGCCATTGGTAAGGGTAATAGTTGTTTAACCTCTTATATTGAAAATCAGATACTAATAAAAAATAATATCTACAAGAGGAATTGGGAGGGAACGATGAATAATATCCTTGAGTTTTTGAGAAACGTTTTTAACAGATTTAGGGAGCTTTCTCTCACATCAAAGATAGTAGTAATATCTTCAATTTTAGCAGTAGTAGTTGCAGTTGTTGTTGTAGTTTTAATATCAAGGCCAACTACTAAAGTTTTACTTTACCCTCAGGCACTATCTCCAGACGATTTTGCAAGGATCACAAAGAAATTAACCGAACTTAACATACCATTTGAGACAAGAGACAATAAATTTGTTCTAGTTTCAGATGAAGAGACAAAACAAAAGGCAAAAATGAGACTTGCCTGGGAAGGGATAATCCCAAACAACATAAAAGGATTTGAACTTTTTGATGTTCAATCTTTCACAACGACCGACTTTGAAAGGAATGTTAATCTACACAGGGCAATAGTAGGTGAAATTGAGCGACACCTTAAAATGATTGATGATATTGAAGATGTCAAAATAGTGCTACCTTTTCAGAAAGAAAGACTCTTTAAAGAGGATGAGACAGAGAAAACCGCTTCAGTTGTAGTAACACCATCTCCTTACTCGGACTTGAGAGAGAATAAGAATAAAGTGAAAGCTATAGTAGAACTCGTTGCTCGTGGTATTGACGGTCTGAAACCTGAAAATATCGTTGTTGTTGATAATCAGGGTAATGTATTAAGCGACCTCCTTCTGGGAGATCAAGTTTCGGATGATATAAGAGCGGCGAGAGAGCAAATAAAGGTTAAAGAGAGAATAAAGAGAGAACTTATTGAAAGAGTCCATAATGAGCTTTCAAAGGCAATAAGTGAGGATAGAATAATAGTAAGTGCAGAAGTTGATATGAGGTGGGATAAGAAGGAGATACAACAGGATAAGGTAATACCAACTGTTGTAAAACAGGATAATCCTCTTACGCCCTATGATGAGAGTCAGGTTGAAATAAATGTGCCTATAAGTAAGAAAACAACGAAAGAGGACTTCAAAGGCCCCGCTTATATACCGGAAGGACCTCCTGGTGTTGAAGCAAATGTTCCACCTGGTATAAAAGAAAAGATAGATAAGTTCACTACATACCAGAAGAATGAGGAGATTGTGAATTATGAGTTGAGTAAGGAAAAAGTTAATCAAAAGAACCAACCTTACGATATAAACCGTGTTAGTGTAGCAGTTGCTGTTGATGGTGTATGGGAAGTTGAACTCAAGGACGGTGAACCAGTGCTTGATGAGAGGGGTAGAGTCAAAAGGAAGTTTACTCCACCTGATGAAGAAGAACTACGTAGGATAGAAGAATGGGTAAAGAGAGCAATAGGTTATAACCCTATAAGAGGGGATAGCGTTGTTGTAACCTTCATAAAGTTTGACAGAACGAAGCAGTTTCAAAAAGAAGATGAAGAACTTCTAAGAAGATACCAGATAAGAAGAATCTTGATTGCTACTATACTTGTCTTAATAGTCCTATTCCTACTGTTACTACTCTACAGAGCGATAATGAAAGAAGTTGCAAGGAGAAGGAGACTACGAGAGGAAGAACTCGCAAGGCAACAACAGCTTATGCGTGAAGCAGCACTCAGAGCAGCAGAACAAGAAGGTGCTATGGTTGAACTATCTGTTGAAGAGAAAGCCAGAATGGAACTACTTGAAAGTATAATAAGCATAGCAAGAGAGAAACCTGACATCGCTGCTAGAGTCATAAGAACTTGGATCTCCGAAGAGTAGAAATAATCAAATTTCACGTATTGTAGCTTGTTAATTACCTTTACAATACCATATTTTTAGAAGAGTGTAAATGGTAGTATTATCACAATGACATTACAGGCGTTATTTTAAAACTCTGAGTTCCTGTAGATGCATTTTTGAACTAGTTTAGAAATACTGATGTTGTATTCTGGATCAATAAAGTTAGGCTCTATCTCAAAAGTTGGAATTAGGACAAATCTTCTGTCTAACCTGTAGGGATGTGGAATACGAAGAGTATTTGTGTGGATTACGATTGATGAGTAATACACAATATCAATGTCAATTTCTCTAGGTCCCCACTTGAACCTATCCTTTCTACCAACGGATTTTTCAATATCTTTTATAAAAGTTAGGAGTTCAAATGGAAGAAGATTGGTGTATCCAACAAGTGAAAGATTAAGGAAATCATTCTGTTCTTCATAGCCCCATGGCTTCGTTTGGTAGATTCTTGAGATCTTTAGGATATTAACTCCTACTCTTAACTTTTCAATTGCTCTTTCTATGAAAACATTTCTTGGTTCAATGTTAGACCCAAGTGAAAGAATTACCTTCTTCATAATTCCAGAACAAGTCCATCGTAAGCAGGTTCTATATTTGTTCCCTTAAGATATTCAACTATTTCATCATAGTCGGCATCATGACCTATATGAGTAAGATATACTTTCTTGAACTTAATATCTCTAACCAGATTCACTACTTCAGAAAAGCAGAGATGTGTCGCATGGGGAAGAAACCTTAAGGCACTTATAACCAAAACTTCAACTCCTTCTAGCATTTCCAAAGTCTTCTTCGGTATGAAACTAACATCAGTAAGGTACGAGAAATTACCCATTCTATAACCGTTAACTTTCAGTCTTCCGTGATAGTAGAAGAAAGTAGATATTTTAGTTCCATTTAGGTTTATCTCATCAAAGTCTTCAACGACATGAACGCTAACCAAAGGCTTTCCTCCACCAAGTTGATTTGAATCACTAAAAACATATTCAAACCTACTCTGTAATTCCCAGTATGATGTTCTATTGATAAATACAGGGATTACCTTCCAGTTCATAGAGAAGTTAATTTGTCTTAGATCATCAAAACCATTTACATGATCTGCGTGAGAGTGCGTTATTAGAACAGCATCAATATAATTTATATTGTTTGACAGCGCCTGGAACCTGAAATCTGGTGTGACATCTATAAGTATCTTTTTGTTATTATACTCAACAAAAGCAGAAGTTCTTAGTCTTTTGTTCTTCGGATTGTTAGAATTGCAAACTCTACATTTACAACCTATTACAGGAACGCCGGTGGAAGTTCCAGTTCCTAGAAAGACTACTCTCATATCTTTTTCTCTCTCCTTTCCAACCAATTGTAAATACTTCTTCTTGAAACACCTAGAATTTTTGATGCCCTTGTTATGTTGTTCCCAGTATGTTTGAGAATATAACTGATATAAATGTCTTGTATCTCCTTCAATGAATAAAGTTTGGGGAAGTATGGAGCTTCGCTATATAGTTCAATATCCACATCTTCTATCTCATCTCCATCTCTTGACATGACCAAATACCGTAAAACCAAGTTCTGTAGTTCCCTTACATTGCCAGGGAAGTTATATGACATTAGTTTTTTGATGGCTTTTTGGGAGAATGAAATCCTTTTTCCATAAACCAAGGAATATCTAGTTATGAAGTGTTCAATTAGTAGTGGTATATCTTCTTTTCTTTCTCTTAGCGGTGGTATGTATATCGGGAATACATTAAGTCTGTAGAATAAATCCTCTCTAAACTTTCCATTTTCTATGAGTTTTTTTAGCTCTACATTCGTTGCACTGATGATTCTAATATTAACTTCAATGTTCTTTAGTCCTCCTATCCTTGTGAAGCTTCTCTCTTGTAGAAACCTTAAGAGTTTTGCTTGGACTGATAGTGGCATATTCCCAACTTCATCTAGGAACAGTGTTCCTCCATCTGCGTATTCTATCTTACCAATCTTCTTTGAGTATGCTCCTGTGAAAGCACCTTTTTCGTATCCAAACAACTCACTCTCAATTAGTGTTTCTGGAAAAGATGAACAATCAACAGGAACAAACTTCTTATCTCTTCTTTTACTTTTAAGATGTATAAGTTTGGCAACTATCTCCTTTCCAACACCGCTCTCACCACTTATTATTACATTAACATCAACCTTTGATGCTTGTTCTATTTTTGATAGAACCTCTCTAGCAGCTTCGCTTTTACCAACAAACACCACAGCATCTTTGGATTTCTTTAGTTCATCTATTTCCTTGTATTTTGAGACGAGGATCTTAACCTGGTTAATTATTATCTCAACTCTACCAACATTTATAGGTTTTACTATGTAATCATAAGCACCCATCTTAACACATTTCACAACTGTTGCTATGTCATCTATCGCTGTCAAAACTACGATGTAAGGTGGGGCATTTGTGTCAGTTTTCAAACTTGAGACTTTATCAAGCACATCAATACCACTCATCACAGGCATCCTCAAGTCAAGGAATACTAAATCGTAATTATTATCCCTTATCTTTTCAAAACCCTTAAGTCCATCTTCGGCAGTATCCACTTCACAACTATCCTTTAACATCTCTTCAAAGAACATCCTTATACCTTTCTCATCATCTACAACGAGAACTTTTAGCATATTGATATAAATTTTATATGTAAAAACATTTCTCTTTACAGATAAAGAGATAATTCTAATATCCACACCTAATAGCGCTTCTTATTTATCTTGTAGAGATTAAGAAAATGATTTCTGAACGCAACATCTCATTATCCTTACCTAATACTCACAACTACTACTATAGGAGGCAAAATAGACCTTAATGTTTTACCGAATTCACTATCTGACAGGTAGTCTGACATCACTCTTGGTGAGATTGAGAATGTTGAGTTATTGATAGGGTTCTCATAACTTGTTATGTATCCTTTCTTGGAATTGTTAGCAACATTATTCTTTAGTTCTGATGTGAGTATAACTGTCCCAAAGACCCATTTGCTTCTCTCTTCAGAGATATCATCAGTTCTACTAGGTCCAACTCTGTAAATACCATCAAGTTTTGAAAGTATTATAACATTCCTCAAAACCTCTACATCTTCTTTGATGAAGACACCCTTGGCAGAGATAATAACTAGTGTTTTTGGATTAGGTATCCTGTTTATGCTATCAATATAGATATTATCTTCTGAAACTACTATGACGGGTTCGTTAGGACTACCTTTTAGAATGACAGGATTTTTGGAATATATTAGTCCATTCTTTGGTAAGTTTTGAATTGAGTCAAAGTCTATCAACACAGCTTTGTCTGTCTTGTCAGTAAAAAGGTGAATGCCGTTTTCAGGTAATGATTTCCTAATAAAAACTTTTGGTATTTTGTGCATAACGATAATGTCTTTACCTTTTTCTGGAGTAGTTGGCATAACTATCTCAAAGTTATCTATGTAAAAACCTCTTACCTCTCTACCTCCAACGAAAACCTTTTGAGGGTTTATATCTGCTGAAATCCTAAATCTACTTCTTACGCCATCACTCTTACCAATATTTGTATAATACCGACTCCTTATATCTGGTGATGTGATAGTTAGAATATCTTTGTCTAGTATTACTCCGTCGTTAAGAAGGTTTCTATTAGTATCCTCAAGATACACTCCTATTACCTTCCTATACTCACTGACATTCCTCAATGTATCACTGTTGAGTTTTATTTTATAAGGTTCGTAAAATGATTCGGGTTGTAGAGTGATCTGAACAGGAAAAGTATTGAATTTTAAAAAACCATCTTCAAATTTTATGAATTTCCTTGTAACTTCACCTCTGGAACCAAAGGTATCCGAATTGTTTAGAATGTCTATAGTTTCACTATTCCTGCTTCTGGAAAAGTATATGTTTTCAACAGATTTTGACAACCTTATTTTCGCTTCCGAGTATGAAAACCTCCCAAGATACTCTTTTTCAGAGATTAGACTATTTTGTATCTCTTCGGTTGTTTGGTAGTTTGAGTCAATCAACCAACCTTTGCTTACTAGAGGTATTGTCTTCTTAACTATCTCATTAATATCTATACTTATACTTGCAGAGTTGACGATGTTTGTTTTGTATTTTATGTTTAGGTTAAGAGAAGGAGTTTCTGGTGAAATGTCAGCGGATGCTACATAGGATACTAGATTTAAGTTCGTCATATCTGAAAACAAAGGTGGATATGTATATGAAAAGAATAAGTTATCAGATTCACCTAATGCACCTCTAACGAACGAGTATCCCCAAAATACCCCTTTAGTATCCTTCTTTATATTTAATCTGTCAATAACCATGTAGCAGAAATCAGTAGGAGTTATTACATAGAATTTAATGCTTCTTCTAACTCGTGCTTTAGGCGATTCAAGGTCAAGCACTACAGTGTATAGATTGTTAGTTGAAAAAATTCTTCTACTAACTTTATACACAAAATCGTCGGTATTGGTTCTAAAAACCGTATTTGTGATAAATTCACCTCTCCTGACTGATAATATGGTTTCAAGAATATCGTTTTCAGATGCTAACTTGAGTTTTTCAAATTCGTAGAACCTTGAAGCATCTAGATAGTAGAAGTTGATAAAATTTAGTAGAGATACTGATATTATTGATAGTATCATTATCATAAGTAGCGCAACTATGAGTGCCGAGGCAGAGTTATTGAACATATTTTTACCTTGGTAAGGAATAATTTTTATCTATTCTCTTCGGTCTTTACCACTATCTTTTGATAGAATTGATTAGGAATTCAGTGTTTTTGAGAAAGAATGTTTTTAGAATGTTTCATATTGCCTGATAGGATAATCTTCAACTCTTCCTTTTGTATCTCATCCTAAAGTGTAAGAATGCAGGAACTTTTTAATCTATCTAGTTGTTTTGAAATGATAAAATCTAGGTATTCTATTGCCTACCTTGTGTGAATTTGCTATATTATACCTTGAGACTAAATAAGATATATGTGTGATGTACGGGGTTAGAACATCTAAAACTTTCAGTTCATTGATAGAAAGTAGATTGTTTGTATATCATTATGTTCTAGGGAGATAGTATGTATTTTCAAGATGTGTTATCTACGCTGAAGGAGTTTTGGGCGGAGAAGGGATGTGTAATCAGAGAAGGATGGGACTTGGAAGTAGGAGCTGGAACTTTCAATCCTGATACATTCTTAAGAGTTATTGGTAAGAAGCCTTGGAATGTTGCTTATGTGGAGCCTTGTAGAAGACCAACTGATGGTAGATACGGTCAGAACCCAAACAGACTCGGTTTTTACTATCAATTCCAAGTGATAATGAAACCTTCACCGATAAACATACAGGAGATGTATCTTGAGAGCCTTGAGAGGCTTGGAATAAACACGAAAGAGCACGATATCAGGTTCGTCCATGACGACTGGGAATCTCCTACTCTAGGGGCTTGGGGTCTTGGATGGGAAGTATGGCTTGATGGAATGGAGATAACTCAATTCACTTACTTCCAAGCAGTTGGTGGAATAGAACTTTACCCTATACCAGTTGAGATTACTTACGGTTCAGAAAGAATAACTATGTATCTTCAGGATGTTGATAATGTGTTTGATATTAAATGGAATAAAGATGTCAAGTATGGAGACCTTCAGAAATACTTTGAATACGAATATTCTGTGTATAACTTTGAGCTTTCAGATACTTCACTATACTTTGAACTATTCAACAAGTTTGAGAAAGAAGCGAAAAGATTAATAGAAGCAAAACTAATATTCCCTGCTTACGACCTAGTTATGAAGTGTTCCCATACCTTCAATATGCTTGATGCAAGGAATGCTATTAGCATAACCGAGAGAGCAAACTACATAGCAAGAGTTAGAGAACTCGCAAGTATGTGTGCAAGACTTTGGAATGAACTAGAAGAAAGTAAGAGATAATTCGTTTTTTATGTTTTCAATTAGGGTTATAGAGTTATGAAGTTGAAATTTATTCTACTGACTAGCCAACTAGAATTCTCTCATTTGAGCACTAAAAGATTTGTTAGTTTATATTGTTTAAAATATGCGTAGTGTTGAAGATCAAAACATTTCAAATAGTATCACAATAAGAGATGCTACTTTAGATGATGTTGATAGTATATACGGCTTAATGGATCCCTACGTCAAGACTGGAGACTTGTTGCCTAGAACAAAGGATGACATTTCTGATCACATAAGGAACTTCATAGTTGCTCAATATGATGGAGAGATTGTAGGTTGTATGGCTATAAAGTTTTATAGTAAGGAGATGACAGAATTTAGAACATTGGTTGTTTCAGAGAAGTTTCAAGGTAGAGGGATAGGAAGAAGGTTGGTTGAAAAGGGGCTTGAGATTGTTAGGAGTTTAGGTGTTAAGAGAGTTTTCGTCCTCACAAGAAGTGAGGAGTTTTTTAAAAAAATTGGTTTTGAAACTGTTGTGAAGGAGATATTTCCTGAAAAAGTTTGGAATGATTGTATTCTATGTCCTAAACTCAACAGTTGTGATGAGATTGCTATGATAAAGAGGCTTGCATGAAATACACTTTACTAACTTCAGCAAAAGTAAATCTTGGACTTACGGTTGTTGGCAAATTGCCTGATGGGTATCACGAGATTGAGAGCATATTTCTTCCTATTAGCATATACGATAAGTTAGAGTGTTCATTTAACCTAGAAAATAACACTAAGGAACTTAAAGTTATTTTTGAGAATAGTTTGTTTGAAAGTTCTGAAATACCTGAAGATAGTAGGAATATTGTTTGGAAAGTTGTTGAATTCGTTGAGAAAACATTAGGAGTGGAGATGGGTTTTGATATTAAGATTTACAAGAGGATTCCTACTAAAGCAGGTCTTGGTGGTGGTAGTGGTAATGGAGGGGGAGTATTGCTATCACTCCTTCGGTTTCTTGAAGAAAATAGGCTCTTGAAGCAGGACAAGAAAGAATTGATACTATCAAGTATCCACACTATAGGCTCTGATATTCCATTCTTTCTGCGCAAAGGAGGATGTATTGTGAGGGGTAAGGGTGAGAAGATAAGAGAAGTTAGAGGGCTTGTAGAGGTGCTCAAAGATTACACCGTCATCGTCGTGTATCCAAACTTTTCGGTATCAACTGCGGAAGCATACAGATACATATCGGATAACAAACTCTACGATAAGCACAGGTGGGCTGATGAAATAGCAAGTAGAATAATTCGGAATCAAATTAATATTCATAATTTAAGAGGTTTGTTGAAAAACACATTTGAATTGTTCATAATAGACAGAGTTGAAAAAATAAAGAACGAGTTTTACTTATTGGGAGCGTTGTTTGCAATGATGAGTGGTAGTGGTTCGTCGGTTTATGGTGTTTTTGATGAGGGATTGGATGTTGAGAGAATAATTAAAAAACTATCGCAGAGAATCAATTTAACAAATGATAGATTTTTTGCTTCTAGGTTTGTAGAAGCACCTGTTGAATTTATCTAACTTACTGGAGGTTTGTATGAAGATTACAGATGTAAAAGTCAAAAAACTGCCTAGTGACTCAAGGAGACCTAGCAAAGTCAGGGGTATTGCTTCCGTGACTTTTGATGGGCAGTTTGTGGTTCACAACATTAAGATCGTTGAAGGTAAGGGCAAACTCTTTGTCTCAATGCCTTCAAGGAGAGTTGGCGATCAAAACAAAGATATTGCGCATCCAATAACTTCAGAGTTTAGAAAGGAGTTAGAGGATACAATCCTATCACACTACAACTCTATCTAGTTTGTAGTTATTTGTTGATACACTAGTCCCTACGGGAGTTTGATCTCCCGACTATACCTTTTATAGATGTCAAATGAAATAATAATCAAAGATAGTGAAGAGATCGCAAAAATTAGAAAAGCTTCAAGGATTGTTGCCGAGACTCTCTCATATTTAGAGAATTTTATAAAACCTGGTATTTCTACATTAGAAATAGATCGGATAGCAGAGGATTTTATCCTTTCAAGAAATGGAAGACCTGCTTTTAAGGGGTATTCCATTACGGATGGTAAAAAAGTATTGAGGTATAACCACTCCATTTGTGCATCTGTAAATGAGATAGTCATTCATGGTGTTCCTTCAAAGGATGTAATACTCAAAGAAGGCGATATAATCTCAATAGATGTAGGTGTTGTGTATGAAGGAAGGTATGGTGATGGAGCAAGAACTTATGTCGTGGGTAATGCTTCTCAACTAAAAATCAAACTATCAGAAGTTACTAGACAAGCACTTATGGTAGCAATAGATATGTGTAGAGTAGGTGTTAGAATTGGAGAGATATCAAGAGCGATCTATGAGTACGTTAGAAAAAATGGTTTTGATGTCATAAGAGGATACACTGGGCACGGTGTAGGTAGGTATTTACACGAAGCACCACCTATACCTAACTATCCAGTCTCCATGGGGCCTAGATTGCAGAAGGGTATGACTATCGCTATTGAACCTATGGTTGTCTCTGGAACTTACAAAGTAGTGATACTTGAAGATGGTTGGTCTGTATGTACTCTTGATAGAAAACCGTCAGCACACTGGGAACATACTATACTCATAACTGACTCTCTACCGGAGATTTTGACTATTTGATTTCTGCTCTATACTGCTCCTTACAAGCATTTTGAAAAAACTAAACAACAATCTATATTATTGACTGAGGAGGTTGTTATGTATAGATTAGTTGTGTTGTTTATCTTATTCACCTGCTTTGCGATACCGTTTTCTCTAGCGAGTCAATATGTAGTTGATAACGCAATAGGTGATGTATTCGTTAGGAACAAGGGTAAAACAATTGGTGTTGAAGTAGGATATGTAATAAAACAAGGCGATACCATAACTACAGGAAGAGATTCGGAATGCTATATTTCAATCAAAAATGGATACATAAAAGTTGAACAGAATTCTTCTATAACATTTGAACAACTTGATAAGATTGCTAAAGGCTTTAAAAGTGATAATGTTAGAGTATCTGGTAGCGTGATACTGTCAGTAGGTGGTGTGTTTTCAAAGGACAAGACTCTAAATATTAAGACACAGACTGCTTTTGCTACTGTCAGGGGAACTGAGTTTGTAATTGATGCCGATAGTAGATCAACAGTTGTTTATGTTCTTGAAGGAGCTGTAGGTGTTGCTCCTTTGCTATCATTAACCGAAGAGGAACTTATCCGTAGAGCAGTGGATGTGAGAAAAGGTGAGAAGATAGAAATATCGGAGATAGATATAATAAACGCAACAACATTCATCAAAGAAGGTAATGAAGAAGGTTATGGTATTTTCCTCAACGGAAAGAAAAGGTTCCTAATAGAATCGGAGAAGGAGAGGTTTAACCAGAGAATGAAAACATTAAGAGAACTTCAGAAGAAAAGAAAAGAGGAACTTGAGAGAAAGAAAAAAGAATACTTGAAAGATCCATCAAAGATGTTTGAATAGTCTATTTTTGATGAAGGTAATACTCTTTGGGGGGACATTTGACCCCCCTCACATCGGACATCTCGTAGTAGCGGAGTTGTCATTAGAATACTTGAAAGCAGACAAAGTCATTTTCATACCTTCCAAAGTGTCTCCTTTCAAAGCAAACACAAAACCATTATTTTCTAACGAAGAGAGACTCGAGATGGTAAGATTATCAATACAAGATAACGAAAATTTTGAGGTATCCAACTTTGAGATAATGTCTAACAAAGAAGTATCTTACACTTACCTGACTATCCAGCATTTCACAAACGAATATCCTAAAGATGAGTTTTTTCTACTCATAGGTGGAGATAACCTTAAAGATTTTCATAAATGGAGAAACTACGAGTTCATACTAACGAAGGTTAAGTTGGTTGTGTATCCTCGTTTCGGCTACACTACCAAAGTTCCGAAGTCTCTTGAAGAGTTCAAAGATAGAATCTTGTTCCTCAACACACCTCTTATTGACATAAGTTCAACATCTATAAGAGAGAGGATTATTCAAGGTAAGGATGTAAGATACTTCCTTCACCACAAGGTTTATGAATATATAAAAGGTAAGTTTAGATAAACCTGTGATAAATAGGTATTTCTTTTATGTTGTGTTAGTCAAAAATTTAAAAATTAAGACCTTACTGGTTTTCTTGCCTCCACTCACTTATTTTGCTTTCTAGTTTCTCAATTGAAAAATATGGCTCTAGGACACCATCAACCATTGCTGCTGGTGCTACTCCACAAGCACCTATACATCTTGCAGACATAAAACTAACAATCCCATCCTTCGTTGTCTGTCCCAAATCCACTCCATGCTTTTCTTTCATATACTCTACTATTTTATTTGCTCCCTTGACGTAGCAGGCCGTTCCCATACAGAGAACAACAACATGCTTACCCTGTGGCTTTAGTTTAAAGAAGTGATAGAATGTGACTACACCATAAACATAAGATTTTGGTAGCCTTAGAGATTTGGCAATGTAAGTCAGAACTTCATCTGTCAAAAAACCGAAAGCCTCCTGTGCTTTGTGTAATATTTCTATAAGTGCATCCTTCCTATACTGGTGTAACTTTAACTGACCTTCTAGTATCTTCCATCTTTTATCAGTTTGCGTATCAGGTTTCTTGGTCTCAACCATTTGCTACCTCCAAGTAGAATTATCTATCACTACCTATAGTCAATTCTACAAACTTGTATATCCTTATATCACTAGTATGATTTTTCAGAAATACTTGATTTCTTATACTCAACTGCTAGGATGGCGAGGTTTCCGTATATGTTTATAATTTTACCGAAGATTATCACTTCACTTGAAGTATTTATAGGGTCTCTTGATACTACTCTTATCCAACTGTTTAGGCTTGAACGAATAGTGTAAAGTTTATACTTCTTACCACTTTTGGTATAGACTTCAAGGTTATCGTCATATATCTTACCCGATATGGCAACAAAGTTAACCTTCATATCAAACCTCCTTTTATTAATTAAACATCAGAATGTAAAGTTTTATTACAGAAACTCTCCTTTTCTAAAAATTCAGAATTTACCTCTAATGGATAAGATAGGTTGTAAATTCTAGAAATTGAATTGAGAGATATGCGAAGCAGAATGCTACCTTCTAGTAAGAATTCCAATAACTACTAAGGTTATAAGTTTTGGAGATGAGGGGATTTGAACCCCCGACCCCTGCCGTGCGAAAGCAGTGCTCTCCCGCTGAGCTACATCCCCTAGAGTAAAACAGTTTGGTAAGTTAGTATATGGAGAAAAGAAAATACGAATGTAGCAATACCTATCAAGTCTCCGTATTGAGACCTTATTCTAATTAATTGTTCCTTCTTGTTGGTTTGGATGTTTAGGATTTGTAGTATGTAGTGTAAGGATATTGAAGCTCCAGAAAGTATGACAAGGAGTGATGGTATAGTTGCGCCAAGTATTGTAATGTCAGCTCCCGGAATATCAACCCTGAAACCAAAGTTTGGAGAGAACAAATTCCAAACTCCAACAAATATTGCTACTAAACCTATAATTAGGTCAAACTTATCGACTCTGTCAAGAAATCTATTTATGGTTTCAGATTTTAGTATCCTCTTTACTAATCCCCCAGCAGAAAGGATTCCGATAACCATCCCAAACAAGGAAAACAAAACAACTCCTACCATCCTTAACCTCAGAATTATTATAAGTAGAGATTTACATCCATTTCAAATTGTCAGAATGTCTCAAATAAATTCCAATTTCTACTAGGTAGGCAGACAGGGGTTTAGACTTTTTTGATGCTCTTCAGAAAGAGTATCAAATCCTACCTTCAAGATACATTATTTAATATACTTTCACAAATTTATCCTTCTTCTTGGCTAATCTCTAAAGACGTATAGCAATTTTTTAAACATCCTCATTATAAATTAAACAACAGTTTGTCTTTACGTAAAAAGGATATAGCCCATTCATATATTAAGCCTTATCTGAACTTTCAGGATTTCGTAATTGACCATCATACGATTAAATAAAAACCTCTATATGGTAAAAAACTATCCTCCCAGTATCTCCAATCTTAGGAGAAGACACGCTCAAGACTTTGGTCTTTTTGTCTTCAATACCTTTACTAGATGGAAGAAAAAGAGTGAAGTTTGTATTGAAAAATTTTCGGATTGCTTTTATATCGTTGAATGCCTTTGTTACAACACAAAAGTTGGATAGATACTCTTTCAGTGGTTTTGCCACTGAAGAGTCAATAACTTCAACATTCTTAAGTGATAAAACATCTATAACATACTCAAGAAACGCTATCTTCCTCTTTTTATTCTCAACAAGGATAAATTTCTTGTTAGGGAATACTAAACTCAAAGGTATTCCAGGAACGCCGTTGCCACTACCAAAATCAAAGATATTCTCGTATGCCTCTATAAGCTGTTTAAAGTTGTATGAAAAAAGAAAATGCTTTTTAAGAAACTCATCCCTGCCAACGGATGTCAGATTTGTAGTGTTATTCCATTCAAAGAGAGTATCCAGATACCTATTGACTTTATCTTCAAGCAACTCGTAATTGTATATACCTACCTTCTCTAGTTCGCTTATAATGTTCATAAAGTTTTAAGATATGAATTGACTACCTATTTGTGTAGTTCTTTTCGTAGAACTTTAGATACTCACCTGATATTACATTCCTGACCCAATCAAGATTGTTGAGATACCAATCAATTGTAATTTCAAGTCCTTCTTCAAAGGAGAGAGTATGTTTCCATCCTAGTTCATTCATAATCTTTGTTGGGTCCATCGCATAGCGTCTGTCGTGTCCTGGTCTATCTTTGACAAACTTTATGAGACTCTCATTTATCCTATCATCGGAGGTTTTCTTCCTTAAAATCTCTATTATTTTCTTCACAACATATATGTTTTCTCTCTCGTTGTGTCCCCCTATGTTATAAACTTCACCTATCCTACCTTTCTGTATTACTAGGTCTATCGCTATACAATGATCCTCAACATAAAGCCAATCTCTTATATTTTTACCATCACCATAAACAGGTAATTCTTTGTGATTTAGGCAGTTCCAAATCATTAGAGGTATGAGTTTCTCTGGAAATTGATAAGGTCCATAGTTATTGGAACATCTTGTTATTACAACAGGCATACCAAAGGTATCGTAATAACTTTTAGCAATTAAGTCTCCTCCTGCTTTACTTGCCGAGTATGGGCTATGTGGGTCAAGAGGGGTTGTTTCAGTAAAGTATCCTTCAGGTCCCAGCGATCCGTAAACTTCGTCGGTTGATACTTGGACAAATAACTTATTCCCTTTCCACCTCTCTCCGACTCTCCAATGGTCCATAGCAACGCTTAATAAGCTCTGAACACCTAAAACATTCGTCTGTATGAATATATGAGGGTCAAATATTGACCTATCAACATGCGACTCTGCGGCAAAATTCACAACAACATCAAAGTCGTATAGAGTGAAAAGATGATTGACAAGTTCAGAATTAATTATATCTCCTTTTACAAAAACAAATCTTTTTCTACTGTCTTCATCAAGTTTTGAAAGGTTTTCAAGGTTACCAGCGTATGTGAGCTTATCAAGACCTACTATCAGGCTATCCTTGTGTTTTCTCAAGTAGTAATAAACGAAGTTAGTCCCAATAAATCCAGCACATCCCGTAACAAGAAGTTTCATAAGTTATACTCCTCCTTCAAATATTTATATACGGAATCCTTCCAATGTGGTATCTCAATTTTAGTTATTTTTTTCACCTTAGATGGGTCAAGTTTTGAATACTTAGGTCTTTTCGCAGGTAGGTTGAAGTATGATTGCGTTGTTTCCGATATTTCACCGTTCCACTTAAGCGTGTCTAGAATGAATTTAGCATACTCATACCTACTACACTCTCCCTCACTTGAGAGATGGTAGAGACCGAATGCTTGTTCCTCAAGTAGTTTCCAACTCACTTTCACTATTACATCCGTTGGAGTTGGTGACGATACCTCGTCGGTAGAAACTTTAACAGAACCTTTTTTACTCCACTCCAGAAGTTTTCTAATGAAATTTGTCTCACCTCCTCTCCCAAAAACCCAACTTACTCTGATACATATAAACTTATTCCAGACCTCCGATAGAAGTTTTTCTCCAAGCAGTTTAGTGAAACCATACTTTGATAGAGGGTTTGTAATATCTTCCTCAACATATGGAGATTTTTTCTCCCCATCAAAGACATAGTCCGTTGAGTAGTGAATTATAGGTATGTCCATAATCCTAGAAATCCAAGCTAAATTCCCAACGCCTATCACGTTTGTGCTAAACGCTTCATTCATACCTTCAGTTTCCGCTTTATCAACCTGATTGTAAGCAGAACAGTTTATAATAACATCAAACCTACTTGTGTCAAAAACTTTGCTAATGCTTAACATACTAGATACATCAGCAACTAGAGTTTTATCGTCTCTCTTATTCTTGCTTACGGGTATGTATTCAATACTTTTGCTTTCAAAGAATTTTCTAAACTCCGTTCCAAGTTGTCCATAAGCACCTACTAGTAAGACTTTCATAAGACTGAATGTAATTATAAGTGTCTGGTTGTGTAGGAATCTATTAGCACTATAGAACAAAAGTTTAAATAGTGTTATAAAGTGAGATTTCAAAGTCTTGTATTCACAGAGTTTCGTTAGATTTATAACCTAGTGCTTGTTGTATTCAAACCTATTTGGCTCAATAGCAAACAGAATTTACTGGACAAACATAAATAAACCATCACTTCTTAGCAATATATTATTTTCAATGAAGAATACTGTAATTAACCTTTAGGGCTTTGAGGATTTTTATTTCTATTCAGCGTCTAGTAGTAGTTTTATCCCTCTCATGTAGTTTTGAGACTTGGTATCAAAGTAGATTTCAAAACATTAAAATCTTTATTATGATTTTAAAAGATTATGTTACCAAAGTTGGATACTATAAAGGAGAACCTAGAAACTTTTATTAGTGAAGTTTTATCGTTGATTTTCTTCTACCAGAGCCCCGGTATAGAGACTGAAATAGTTTCAAAGGATATGGTAAAGAAGATAAAAGAAAGAACTCCTGGTCAAAATATTTATCATTATGCGATACCTAAATACAAGGATAAGTTTGTAAGAGTTAAGGTTTCGTACCATAGGGTAGAGAGTTATACACTACCAGAGAGCATTCCCTCGTTCTTTGAGTTTCTAATGGATGATATTGTCAATAAGTTCTTAAGTGGTATTTCAGATATAAGCAGTATAATGTTTTCTGACAAAGAGGAAATATTGAGGAATATCTCAAAGCGTTTTATAAATCGTCTTTTTGAATGGCTTGGTTATGAAAGGTTTTCATCAGAAAAACTATTCTTTCTACTCAATTTTCTTTCTAATGAGACTTATGAAGGTAAAAAACTTGAAAGCAAGATAATATTTATTCCTAGAAATGAGAAGGTTGATATGGTATTCACAAATCAAACAGAGTTTGATAGGAGGAACTACCGAGTAATTAGAAAAATATTGCAACTTGCTAGTAGTGGGAAACTAGTCATAGTAGGATATAACGATAAAATAGTTGGATTATCAAGGATTAGTAATTATAAGGAATATAGGTCTATACTATTCCAACTTCGTGAAGACTTTTGGGAGATAATGATAAGTGATGCATCTCTATCAAAATCTAGGATTCCTAAAGAACTTTTTGAGAGGATTGAAGGTATAGAGTTTCTGCCTATAATAAGGTTCAAGAATGGTTTTCCTGAGACACAAAGGACCTCAATCAATAAGACTATGTTAAGGAATATCATCAAATCAACATTTAAAGATATAGACGAGGATAAGGTTAAAAAACTTACTAAACTTATAACTGAAGTGTCAGTTATGGATCATGGACTTATACTTATAATAACAACTCAAGAGTCTGCCAAATATGAGTCGGAAAGGCTTTCAAACAGGATATTTAGGATAGAACCATTCAAGTTAATAGAGGATAACAGTGAAGTTAATAGGGATATAATGTCTGCTATAACATCTATTGATGGTGCTATAATAGCCGATACCGATGGAATTTGTTATGGTATTGGGATAATACTTGATGGAGATGTATCATCCGTTGAAAAACCTTCAAGGGGTTCCAGATACAATTCTTCGTTGAGATACATTGAGAGTAGGAATAACAATGCTATCGCAATAGTATTATCTGATGACGGAATGTTTGATATAATTTCACCAGAAGATATACAAAATAAGAAGATGGAAGAAGTAATTGAATCTCTTATAAGTCAGAATATAATAGTTCTCTAAACTTCAATTTCTCTTAAAAACTTAGCATCCTCTTCGGGTATAGAGGGATTTATAAACATTCCTGAACCTAACTCAAAACCTGCGGATCTTGTAAGTCTTGGAACGATCGTGATATACCAGTGAAAATATTTGTTAACTCCATATGAGACAGGAGATGTTCTTATGATATAGTTATAGTCGGGGTTCTTAAGTCCTTTGTAGAGTTTAAGCAAGAATTTTTTTAAGTGTTTTGCTAGATCCTTCATCTCTTTATCGGTTGTATCGGCGAATTTTGATACATGCCTTTTAGGTAATATCCAAGAGTGAAAAGGTGATGATGCTGCATATAGAACAATTGAGACAAAATACTCTGTCTCCATAACGATTCTTTCTTTGATCTTTAGTTCTTCCTCTATCATTTTACAGAATACGCATCTGCCGTGATCGCTATAGTATTTAAATGCTTCCTCTACTCTCTGTTTGACATCCCTAGGTATTATAGGTAGTGCAAGTAGTTGTGAATGGGGATGAACTAGTGAAGCACCTGCTTTATACCCATGATTTCGGAAAATTACAACATATTCCACATTGTCCTTTCTAGACACCTCAATATCTCTTTTCTTGTAGAATAAAATTATCCTCTCAACTTCTTCATCCGTCATAAGTGCTGGATTAGTGTTGTGAATAGGAGACTCTATTATAACTTCGTGGATACCATACCCTGATATCGTTCTGTAAATATCTCTTTCAGACCACTCAAACTGAGTATTTATGTTAAGAGCAGGGTATTTGTTATAAACTGACCTTAAGAACCATTTACTACCTTCGCCTACTCTATCTACCTCTATATGTGGAAACCTCTCCTCATTCCCAGGGCAGAAAGGACAATTCTCATCATACTCTTTGTCTGATACTAGCTTAGGACTATCGTCTATGAAGTCGTGAGGTCTTTTTGCTCTCTCTTTGGCTATGATAACCCATTCCTTATATACGATGTTCTGACGAAGTTCTGACATACTCATTACCGCTGTTGCTGGTTTTGTTGTCTCGTTTCCTCTAGTAATTCATTATACATCATTTTTAGTCTCTTTCTCTCTCTCAAAAGAAGTTCAAAAAAGTCATTCATTCTTGATTGTTCTATATTTTTCCTTCTTATAGTCTCTTTTGCTAATATCTGCCATATACTTTCATCATCAATATCATCCGCTGGTTCTATTAAGAATGGTGTGTATTCCATCTCTATTGAATGTATGTATGTGATGAAGTCACCACCTTGAGCTTGAGGGGGTTTATATATTACGATTGATTCTAATCTATAAAATGGTATAGGTTTTGGATAGAGAGGATCTCTCTTGATTATTTTCAGCCTCTCATCATCAATGAAGTTAGGGTTAAACCAAACTAGAGTTTTCCAACCTTGAAAGAATAAGTCTCCGAAGAAGTGTTCGTGAATATTGAAATCTCTGTCCATAAGCCTTATGGCAAGTTGGTAAGGGTAATTTCTTCCAGAGACTCTTATTGAGATAGATTTAATTTCATTAACATTTATTACAACACCATTACCTACATTTATGAACTTACCATTCTCATCAAACGCTGGTATTGTGAAGTTAGGTCTTATTATTGCATAAGCAGGCATGGTTCCTTGCGGGAATCGTGCTCTAATACCAAGCACACTACCATAAGTTTTGCTTTCAACTCTTTTAGGGTAACTATTGACCATATTCGCTAGTGACATATTCTTTGCTGAACTGTTTAGCTCTACTTTCCAGTTCTCTATAAAGTATTCTTGGGCGCTTACATAAACCTTATATACACCGTTTTCGTTGGTTTCATAGGTTTCTCTAGGTTCTGGCATGAACCTCTGAAATAGTTCATCCGATTTTGAGAAGTCTATCAATACTTCTTTGACTACTCCATTCAAGTAAGAAACGGCTAATACCGAAAAAAGTATTACAAATACTGCTTTTTTCATATTGTCTAACCTCTCATTTTTATTATATCGGTTATTGTGAAAAAGGGATTAGTAAAACTTGTTTTGCTTGAGAAATAATATCATACAAGTTTTAGTCCATGGTATAGATTTACTATAATTTTGACAAAGTTAAGTGTTTAGATTAGGATCTTACGATTCTAAATCATATAGATGAATATATCATCATCAAGCACATTTACCAGTGTAAATCCATAGAATCTCCATATATAAGAAACAATTATGGTTCCATTGGATAGTTCCTTTGAAAACTTAATACTAAGCTTTCTATTAGCCTCGTCCGTAAGAAAGCAGAATACAATTGTAGCATCCTTGATGGGGTAATTATAGAAGTTTGCTAGTACTACTTTTGCTCTGTCCTCAATATTTAGCATCTTGATCCTGATTTTGCTTATGATATACCTTATGGGGTCAATCTCAATTCCAACTGCTCTACATTTGTATTTTGTAACAGCCTCTATTATGAACCTACCGTCGCCACAGCCAAGGTCATAGACAACATCGGTTTCTTTGGGTTCAAGGTATTCTAGAATTTTTCTTACAACACTGATAGGAGTAGGATCCCAAGCAGCACCAAACTTCCAAGTCCAAAGCAGAGAGATATTTAATAAAACAGATATGATTCCAATTATCCATAGTCCGTAGTAAAAACTTAAGAAAGTTATAGCAAGTAATATTATCGTCAAAGACAACCAAACCATACTCAAAAACTTATTTCTCCTACGTTTGATATATCTATAACTTTGTAAGCATAAGAACCGTTTTCTTTATCAGTATCTTCTAACTTTGATATGTAGAATATATAGCCACCTATGTATTGACGCGAGTGGCTTATAACTAGTATATTTATCTTCCAAGACATAGAACCATACCTTCTCCTTTCATTTTGTGAGAATTCTGTTGCTCTATACGACTTAAGAAACCTTATCTCAGCATCATTCGGAAATTTATTAACGATCTCTTCCAAGTAGTATTCTCTGGAACTATCATCACCTGAGAATAGATTTACAAATATTCTTCCGCCAGATATTTTTTCAAGAACATTTTTATCTTTTGACTGAACTGCTCTGATGAATTTCTCGGCAGTATCTTGAAGAGTCCTAACTTCAATTAAGTAGAACACATACGACAGAGTAATTATAGTCAGAATTATGACTGAGACTATTATCAACACAATGACAGTTTTCTTCATAAATTCCTGAAAAAAGAATATCTTTAGAATATTCTAAACAAGTAAGTATTGTATTTCAAAATTGCCCTTTTTGAAGTTTGATAACACTAAGAGAATTATCTATAATCTTCATAGTGTGTATGAAGGTTTTGAGTTATAAATATCTTGTATTACTGTATTTTATCTTAAGTTCTGTGTTTATATATACATTACCTAGGAGTGTATATTCAACTAACATATCAGCAGACCTTCTGACTTTTCTAGAAATCCATCGTGTTAACAAAGAAGATAAGAGAGTAAATGTTTTGTCTCAAACGAGGGTAGGAAGAGTATCAAGTAAAAGTGTTGATCTATTGGTTGAGATAGATAGTATATCTCCACAGATAAGCAAGTATCTCTTGAGGACTTTCTCTGGAAGTGGTAGGTTTGCGGTTTTAAGAGTTCCTATTGAGGAATTAGGATACATATTAGGGGATACCAACCTAGTCTATGCAACTTTACCTAGGAAGGTGAAACTACATTTGGACATGGTTAGAGACAAACTTAACCTTAACTATATATACAACTACTATGGACAAGACAAAGTTCAGGGGAAAGATGTGATAATAGGCGTTATTGATTCTGGTATAGATAGTTCTCATGCAGACTTCAGAACATCATCTGGTAGTAGTAGAATTTTGTATGTTTGGGATCAGACAGTAGATGTAACTAATTCAAGATTGGGGTATGGTAGAGAGTATACAAAATCTGAACTAGATAGGGACCTTGGGCTTGTTAAGGATGAAGAAGGACATGGAACTCATGTATCAGGAATTGCAACTGGGAATGGTAGGATGAGTAGTGGTAAGTATTCGGGAATATCGCAGGGGAGTGATTTAATTGTCGTAAAGACAGATTTCTCAATAATAGGAATACTAGAAGGTATAGAATACATATTCTTGAAATCTAGAGAACTTGGAAAATCATGCGTTGTCAATCTAAGTCTCGGGTTAGATATAGGGTCTCACGATGGTAGCGATATAGAGTCGTTAGTTCTGAAAGACATTATTAACTCCTACGGAAGGGAAGGTAAAGTGATAGTTGTTTCTGCTGGGAATAGTGGCTACTTCAAGCAGCATTTTTCAAACACTATAACACTAATACCAATATCATCAGTCCTAGAGATTTCCTCAAACTCAACACGGGAGGCCGATGAATTAGTTGCTGATTTTTGGGTAGATGGGGGCGTTGTACCAGAGGTTAGAATAGTAAGTCCTAACGGTAACACTTCGGGATGGATAACATTTAGTAATAACTATACTAAAAATGTTTCACTACCAGATGGCGAGATAATTGTAAGTATGGTTTCAAACCGCTATAATAATGATTTAAATATACAAATTACATTCCTAGACACACAGTCAAAATCCATATCTACTGGGAATTGGCAAATACAGTTTAAAACTATCTCTGGAACGAGTATATTACACGGATGGCTTCAATATTCAGATGGCATTATATCTCAGTTTAGTAATGGTGATAACTATTTCACCATAAACTCCATGTTTTTGATAGACGAAGTTATCTTTGTATCGTCTTACAACTCAAGAAACTCCTTCTCTTCTACTTCTGGCAATATTTACTTACCGAGATTAACTAATGACAACATATCTTACTTCTCTTCTAGAGGTCCAACAAGAGATGGTAGAAAAAAACCAGATATTTCTGCGCCAGGAGCTGTAATATTCGCACCTCTATCTTCACAGTCAGAAAGAGACGGATACGTTGACAAAACTTATAGAAACTATATAGGTATGATGGGAACTAGTATGTCAGCACCAGTTGTTGCTGGAGTAGTAGCCTTACTTCTTAGCGTCAATCCGAAATTTACTTCTTCTGACATTATTAATTATTTGAAGACATATTCAGAAGTAAGCATATACGACCTAAATGGTAAGAACTGGGATGAGAGCTGGGGATGGGGTAAGGTGAATGTTAAAACGATTGTAGAAACTCTTAAGACTCCTGAAGATCTGGTATGGTTTTCGGGTAATGTGGTAAGGTTAGATAATTTTCAAAACTCAACATTACTCAATTTCAGATTAAAGGATGGAAGTGATAATGTGAGTATAGATATATACGACATGGAAGGTAACCTTATGAAGAGCATGGGTAATTTTTATATTCAAAGTGGGCTTAATCAGATAAATCTAGTGGTTGATAATTCTTTTAGAACTGGTGTCTATCTTGTTAGGATTGCCGGCAATAGATTTAATACTAATCTCAAGCTAGTAATTATACGCTAGGTTTGGGATTGCCGGCAATGAATTTAACACTAACCTCAAGCTAGTAATTATACGCTAGATTAAAGATCATGAGCTTTACTGTAGATATAGGGTATATGTTTATATGCTATGTCATACATTTTACTTATTTCTTCAAATCTGAAACTTCTCATCTCAATCGTCTGTATTACTAGAACTCCTAGTAGTTCTCCTTTTTCTGTGATAGGGAATGATATGAATGTTTTGTATTTTTCTTCACCTGATCCGGGCAGATAGTAGAAATCAGGATGGTTCATAGGGTTCTTTACTGACAATGGTTTCATCTCTCTGGCACATTTGCCGACCAAACCTTTGTCTATGTTTATCCTGGAGCCCCAGGAATCCATATCTAGTCCATAACTTGCAAACAGAACTAGCGATTTGTCTACTTTTGAGAAGTAATATACGCTGACAACATCTACACCAATCTCATCAGCAAGATTGTGAAGGTCATTATATACTTCCATCTGCTCTTTTAGAACGCTTTTAGATCTCATACAAACCTCCGAATTGCTATGTATAAGCAATTTTTGTGCCAAGTCCTATCTTTAGATTCTTGAAATTTATAACTTTTCTAAAATGCTTATATTATCTCTGTAAGAGATTACAATAGGGATTGATTTTATTGGTAAACAAAATTATTGAAGGCTTGTTGATCAAGTGTAATTATGAATTTGTCATAGT
This sequence comes from Spirochaetota bacterium, assembly GCA_025061835.1. Classification (NCBI taxonomy): domain Bacteria; kingdom Pseudomonadati; phylum Spirochaetota; species Spirochaetota bacterium. The sequence continues at coordinate 162,795 of JANXAC010000001.1, read as the reverse complement.
AGGTGATATTTAAGTTTTTTGAATATGTTGATGTTGTGCCTATAAATTAGTCAATGAAGTAATATTGTGTTGAAAATGTAGGCAGCGATAGTGTTTGTATGGTTATTGTCTTATATGATAATCTTTTTATTGCATTGTTATCTATCCATAACCTTCAAATTTTAGACTTTATTGATGTTTAATCATTAAATTTGAGGTTGGACTTGCAATATTTATAAGATACTTAATATGGATATTCTAATACAGGCGCTTCTGGTTTATGTAGGATATGCTATTCTTGGGTTCTACATACTCAAAACAATCAGAGAGATGAAAGGTGTGTCAAATAATATCCTGATATTTGTGAGATACTCTTATATTCTATCACTCTTTGTCATACCAGCTTCTATTATACCTCTTGGCTTTTCCAAATATCTTCTAATAATTTGGTTCAGTATAGTGTCTTTCCTATCAAACTTCTTCCAGAAGCGAAATATCGCTAAGTTTGATATTATTGTAGGTGTAGTTTTTATCGTGGTTTCAATTATTGACTCTTTGTCTAATGTGAAATTATTCTTCTTTTTCGGAGTTGTTTATGTTTTAGCATATACATTATTCTACGTCTTCTATAAGGATTATGATAAAGACTTTAAGAGAATTATAGGTGCTACTTCAATGTTTTCTTTAATAGGCGTAGCGGTTATAAGTGCTTTTATTGTGTTTGATATACAACACAATTCCAGTTCTTTTGTGCCTATACTACTTGCTGTTTCTTCTCTATCATCTGGAATAGTTATACTAACTTCATACGCAAGGGATATTGACAAGATAAACAATGACATTACTAAAGTATTAGTTGAGAAAGAACATCTTATAAATACTTTTAGTAATAGATTCCAGAATATGATACAGAAGTTTGAGAGTTGTAATTCAAATATGGAACTACACAAGGATAAGATTGATAAAAACAATATTCAAAATCTTATCAAGGATCTCTACTCGGTTATTAGTGATATGGGGCCTATTATTGACTTCATCCAGAAGATTACAAAAGAGTTTAAGTCAAAAGCCGACGATGTATCAAAAGATATACCGAATTTATCTGATAGTTTAGCAAGAGATTTTCAGGAACTCGCAGGTATGAAACAGACAGTTTTAGATATAAATACAGGTGTTATGTCTTTGGTCAAGATTGCATTGGATAGTGAGAAGTCGGTAATGGGAGTATCAAAATCAATAAAAGAACTAAGGAATAGTGCTAAAAGTTTAACTGATAGACTAAAGGTATTCAGTGAAATATCAGACCAATCGTCAATACTTTCAATAAACATAAGCATTGAAGCGTCAAAGTTGGGAGGTAAAGGGTTATCATTCTCTAAACTCTCACAGCAGGCTAAAAAGTTTTCGGATATAATCTCATCAAATGTTGAGACAACAAAAGCTCTTATCCAGGATTTAGACGCAAAGGCAGAGTTCAGTGATTATATGATAAAGACACTTGTTATGTCGTTTATAGAAATAGAAACGAGCTTAAAAAATATAGCAAAGAGTGCCTCAGTGATACTTGGAAAGTTTGAAACTTTTTCTAGTCTTGCGGGAAGTATAACCAGAAAGATTGATGAAGTAAGCAAGATGATGTTAATCGTGCCTGAATTCTATATGGAAGTTAGTAGAAGGTTAGACGACATAAACCTGATCTATAAGAAACTGAAGAAATATTACGATGAACTATCCATATCAAGTTCCATAATAAATAATTCATTGAAAAACATCCTAGATGATATAGATTCTACCATTGTATATATCAACAAGATGTCCAAAATATAGTCTAGATTGAAAAGACTTCCTTTAGCATAGTATCGGATTGTATAAATTCTTTTGCTTTCTTTCTGTATTTCTCATCGTGAATAGTTGTAAATCTGTAAGGTTTTATAGATGGGGCATTATCTACTGCTAGAAGCCATGCGTTAAGGTTGAAGTTTTCCTTCTTGGCGAATTCCCAAAAACCTGTGTTTGACAGAATGTCAATAGCGATATTTCTTCGTGGGTTTTCCTGAACATTTACCATAATGTAGGTTGCTACTCCTACTTGTATTCCGTGAAGATGCGGGTTTGGTAAAATCTTGTCAAGAGCGTGTGATATGAGATGTTCTGACCCACTCGCGGGAGCACTGTCACCTTCTATCTCCATTGCTATACCACTCATTATGAGAGAGTCTATTAACTTTCCTAGAAACTCTTCATCTCTTATGTTATCGGTGTTGTAGTAAAGTAGGCTATCAATGGACTTCTCGGCAACCATCCTTGCGAAATCATCATGGTTTATCTTCTTGTGTTTCTCTTCAAAGTCAAGGTCGTATAGAGCACTGATTTTTGAGATAATATCACCTATACCTGAGTATATAAAACTTTCTGGTGCGCTTGAAAGTATATTCGTGTCTGCAATGACACCAAAAGGTATTTTTGCTGGGACTGTTGTCCTCCTACCATCTACCATAAGAGAGCACAATGGGCTACATATACTGTCATTTGAAGGAGCAGTAGGAAATGTTATAACAGGTATCTTTCTTATGTATCCCACATACTTTGCTATATCTATAACCTTTCCACCTCCTATACCTAGTATAACATCACTCTGCTTGATTTTAAAAGCAATGTCGTATATGTCCTCAATCTTGTTTGACCTACCTTCGAGTATCTCAATCATTGATATACCGTTGTCTTTTATTGATTTCTCTATGTATGAACCAAACATTTTCTGAATACCTTCACCATAGAATATCACAACTGAACTTACACCGATATTTTTTAATACTTCTCCAACCTCATCTTTCAAACCTTTATATATCTTCAGAACATAAGGTATGGATATTTCTCTAGGTGTTAGAAACTTATTCATATCTTCTTACCCTCCTTTAGTAGTTCTAAAACTCTTTTTGTCTCAACAAATATATCTTTAAAATCTCTAAATTCATAGAAATCTATTCCTTCGTTTTTCAGAATATCAGCCAGTTGGTGTTTAGCGAAAACATAGTCTGCTACTTTAGAAGCGTAGTAGTCAGGTCTAGAGTCTCCAGCGAAGAATAGGAAGTCAGAGTTTCTCTTTATCATTTCAACTGCTTTGCCCTTATCAACACCAAAAATTTCAGAATAATACTCTTTGGTAGTATCGGGAACCATGTATATACTACCGTCTTTGTAGTATCCGGGGTTTGCTATTACATTGACTTTACCAGATAGGTTATATTTCCCCATAAGTATGTCTATATAATATTTACAGCCTGCACTGATAATGTAAAAGTCTCCAACATTATCTGTAAACCAGTTTATAAATTCAACGGCACTTACATCAATAGGTATGGAAAGGATGTCTTCCATAACCGTTTCGTAATCCTTGTTTATGTTGTTGAAGACCATGTTTAAGAAATCAACATCTTTTATTTTCCTGTTCTGCCATTGTGTGTAAAGTTCAATGTAGTTTTTACCCAAGTATTTGTCAATTATAATCCAGTAGAAATCTCTTAGCGATATTGTTCCATCAAAGTCCGATGCAAAAACTATCTTCATAATACCTCCAAGAGACATATATTTAAATGTAAAAGGATAGCAAAAGTAAAATTACTTGGGGTTATCAAGAAAAGTTCAAAGTCTTATATTGATTTTCAGGTTTTGCTAACTCTGTCAGTTAAATTGAAAAAGTTTTATTATCACTTATAATATTTTTCAAGAGGTGTAGCAATGGATTACAAGAAATTCATAAGAGATGTTCCTGATTTCCCTATACAAGGTATAATTTTTAGAGATCTTACGACACTTTTTAAGGAAGGCAAAGTCTTCAAAAGTGCAATCAATGATCTGTATAATTTGGTCAAGGATATTCAATTTGATAAGGTTGTAGCACCGGAGGCTAGAGGGTTTATCTTTGGGTCATTGATAGCATACCTCAAAGGATGTGGGTTTGTTCCTGTAAGAAAACCTAGCAAACTACCTTACAAAACCATATCTTATAGTTACTCACTTGAGTATGGTAGTGCAACCCTAGAAATGCATGAGGATGCTATAACAAAAGGTGAGAAAGTTTTAGTAGTAGATGACCTTCTAGCAACAGGTGGAACAACAAAAGCAATGATTGAACTCGTAAGACAACTAGGTGGCGAGGTGGTAGCAACGGCATTCCTAGTAGAACTAACTTTCCTCAAAGGAAGAGAAAGCATAGATGTCCCTGTGTATTCGTTGATAACATACTAGTAAATGACTATTCTTAAACTCATCCTTTCATCTCCTGTTAGAGTAGCAATACTCTTAATATACTCTCTAGTGTTTTTGATACTAATATCCGTTTTCAAGGATTACTCTACGATAGTTTTCTTGGTATATGTTGTAAGTATTTTAATTCTGGTATACGGTTATAGACTTAACTTCGTAGTTAGTAAAGATGTGATGATAAACTTTGTAGAATTGGTATTTACAAAAATGTATGACTTTCCTAACAGGAGAGATTTCTTGAATGTAATCAAGAATGTGTTCAAGGTAGTTGATATAAAAGCAAATGACATATTACTATTCATTGACAACGGCAAAGGAACTTATGGTCTTGTAGAAGGTGAAAAATCTAGTTACATAAGGGAGATTGCGAAAGAAGACATCATGATAACTAAATTTATAAGCTCTACGAAAGCCATGATACCTTTTGTTGACTTGAAAAACACTACTCTTATCCCTAGAGAAGTGTTTGATAATTCAAAAGAGATCATCACACAAGTTAGTAGTAATTACATGATACCTATCTACTCACCAAATTACGATGTATTGGGATTGGTATTTTTCAACTCCGATAAGGTTAGTTTTAAAAAGTTATTCTACCTATCGCAATTCATAAACATACTTGGAATGATGTTTAAGACCGTTGAGGATGCGGAGAGGAGAAAGGTTCTTGAAGAGGACATAAGAATAGCATCGCAAATCCAGTCTAAACTGATACCTACAGACTACATAAGCAACAGTTGGTTTGAGTCTTATGGTGTTTATATACCTGCCTATAACATAGGTGGTGATTACCTAGATATTATAAGTATGGGTAAGAGATTTACATTCGCTATTGGAGATGTGTCAGGCAAAGGTATATCAGCAGGTATTGTAGCAATGATGGTGAAGGCTATCTTGAACTCAACTGATATCAACAATAAGAACATTACTAGAGTTATGAAAAATTTAAATTCCTACATATATAGATGGTTCTATAGCGAGGAAAATATCCTTACATTCATGACACTTCTGATACTCAATTACGTACCTGAAAGGCGGATAATACATTACACGAACACAGGACATGTCCCAGGCATACTTGTTAGGAAATCTAATAAAGTAGAACTGTTGTCTGCTGATGCTAAACCTCTCGGGCTTTTTAGCAATATCAACATAAAGAAGAAGAGTGTTGAAGTAAATCAAGGAGACTTATTGCTTCTGTACACAGATGGATTAATTGAACAGATGGATGTGAAAGGATCTGAGTTTGGAATACCTAGACTTAAGGAAATACTACTGGAGACAAAGCATCTAGAACCTAGAGAAATAGTAGATAACATACTTAAGCATCTTAGAGAATTTTCAAAGCAAGAACTAGATGATGATATATGTATATTAGTGATCAAATTTAGATGATAAGAACATTCTTAACAATTTATAATCAACGATATGAGAGTATTTCTAATAGGGGATGGTGACCTAGTTGAAATAATGTTAGAGGAACTAATAAGAAACAATGTAGATGTTTATTTACTCTCAATAGGTAGTTATTCGCATATTCTTAGTAATTACGAAAAACTTGATGATTACTCAATGATAACAAAAAAATTTCTTGAGGATAAAGATATTTTATCTTTTGACAAGTGTATAATATCGCTAGAAGAAAAACGAATCCTTGATATCATAAACATATCATCTATAGCATCGGAAATTGGTGTGGATGTTTTGGTGATACTACCTAACCGGAAATATGAGAACATATTCAATAGGCTAGGAGTTAGTTATATAGTTCCATCTTACGATATTGCTGTAAAGACCGTTGGTGAGATTTTACTTAAATCTGGACCTATTGAGAATATAACACCTTTCATAGAGGATTACTTTATAGCTAGAATAAACGTCCTTCCGGAGTCAAAGATATGTAATAAGAAAGTTAGTGAGTTAAACTTGAGAAACGAGTATAACCTAAACATAATAGTGGCTTTTAGGAAGGAGGTAGTTCAACTTGAGAAAGGAGTATCCAAAGTATTTGTTGATAAAGTTGATGTAAGAGCAGATACTGTAATGGATGCAAATATGTCAATAGTAGTAGTAGGTCCTCTTGAAGGGATAAAGAAGTTCACTGAACATCTGTACCATGAAACTTGACCTCAAGTATGAATTTGTCAGGTAAGTTCTTTATGAGTTTATGAGGTGATAATTTTTTTACCCCCATTTCTATGACCTCGTGAAACTGTGTTGAAATTTCCTCACCTGTTATGAAGAAGAAACTGTCACCATCCTTTATCTTGTTGAAGTTAAAAACTCTCTTATGGATAGGCATTGGGACAACGGAATTATGTTTTGTAACCAGAAGTATTGAGCTCTTTCCATCATTAACTACATTCATACTCATACTATCCTTGACAAACCCGCACACTATGTTTGCGTCCACCTCAACAGGACTGGAAAGGTATATCAGGTTTCTTATCTCTCTAGGTAGTTTATTGATGTTAATATTACCTCTAAAGAAGTATTCTTCAAGAAAACCCTTTATAGAAGATGCTAGAACGAATGTATGTACTGACTCAGGCACTATCCAAACTATGCAGAAGAACAAGCCGTTATGAGTTTCCTTTGATTTATACACAACAGGTTTGTCTAGATTCCCATTTAGGTATGAACTTACCCTAAAAGAACTCCTGTGAATATCATGAATTGGTATTGATTTGGTAAGTAAATTGCTTACGAAATAAGGTTTTTTCTCTAGGATACTTTTGATAGGTCTTTGAGATACATACTTGATGAGAGAGTTTAGATATGCACCCATGAACCTAGATACAACTTCTAGAACATCAATTTCTTTGCTACTTAATACAGTTCCCCCTTGCTCTTTCCCCAAGACTATAATGCCAAAGAATTTAGTATCATTTTTTAAAACGATAACATATTTAGACTTCTCCATAACCTCGGAAAACTTTTCAATTCTATCATACTTACAACAATCTTGAACTTCCTCTTTCGTCATAAAGTGTTTGTCTGAAAGAAATAACATTTTTCTAACATCCTTAGGTATAAGTTTGTATGACACAAATCTAGAGAAAGAAAATCGTAGTATCTTGCCTAATTGACTATTCACGAAGACTATAAATTTACCGAATCTATCTACCATTTTGAGCTTATCTACTATCTCTAGGATTAATTCTTTGTTAAATCCGTACTTTCTCATACTGACATATCTCATAACTATTGAGAAGACTATGATTGAAACTACCGAAAATGTGAGTGTAAAGATTATAAAGAACAATCCTTTTGGTATCAAGGTGAAAAGATCGTGGAGTAGAACATACACAAGAGTGAAGATAAAAGAAATGAGAATGATTGCTGAAAGATTGATAGACACTTCTTTTACGAAACTAACTGTAGATACCATTACGGTGAAGATAACTACTAATGGATATCCGACGATCAGTAGAGGTATATAGTACGACGGTAGTGACATAAAGGTGGTAAGTACGGCTAGTGATGAGGGGATAAGAATGAAAATCAATGAACCAACCATAAGGGGTAAAAGAGACTTTGATAGATTATGTATTCTATATCTCCTTGCTCTGATATAGTCATAAATTGGAGATAGTACCGCAAATATTCCACCAATAGCGGGATAAAAATAATACATCTCCTGAAACATTATAATATTTACATCGGTGGTATACCCCATCAAAGAAACTAGGATAAAGGAAAGTCCTATACCGCTAACAATTGATATTATGACTAATCTTATCTGTTTTTTGAACTTAACCAGAGGGAAATTAAGGAACAGCCAAATCATACTCACTGGAAACATTGAAAATGTAAGTCTCTCAACGAGAGTTATGATTAATACGTCAGATAGTAGAGAACTGGATGGTGTTGCAATAAAATTAATGCCTGTAAGCATGTTTGCAATCAGCCATAACACACCTTTCTTACTCCTGTTGCTCAAAAACATGACAAAGCCTAGTAGAAGCAACAGGAGCCCTGATAACTGCCAAAAGAGAGTAAAAAATATGAAATCTTTTATTTCAAACCGTTGAGACTTTATAAATTTGATAAATTTATCGCCATTAAAATTATACTCAACTTTGAATTCAACCTCTCTGTCTAAATTGTTGAAAACTTCTCTCCAAAAATCAGATGGACTATTTATCTCCTGATCGTTTAGTTTGAGTAGTATGGCAGACTTTGGTAAGTTATGAGTTTTGCCACCCCACCACTCGGGAATATCATAGATATTTATAACTCTAGTGTGGTAGACAAAGAACCCAGGAAAGTATTTATTCATCATCAGCGAACTGCGGTATAGTGTAGCGAATATGATAAAAAAGGAAAATATGAAAACTAAAACACTAAAGACAATAAGAATAGTGTCTCTCAGTCTCATCTTACTCCATACTTAGAAATTGTATAAGATTAGACATTGACTTTTCATACCTTTTGAGAAAGAAGTTTGATCAAAGATTCAAGCGCACTAGTTTCATCACAAACGACATTGAGAATATTATTCTGTTTCAGTATCTCTACTTCAGAGATAAATTTAACTCTTGCTAATATGTCTATGTTTGGATTTATGGCTCTTGCTTTCTCAGATATGAATAATGCTTCATTTAGGATTGGTGCAGTTATGACTAGAAGTTTTGCCTTTTCAATGCCAGCCCATCTCAGTATGTTTTCTCTTTTAGCATCTCCAAAATGTATGTTAAATTCATTTTTATGCTTCCTGACCGTGTCAGAATTCATCTCAAGAATTATGTTTGAGATATTCATAGTATTTAGAACTTCAGCGACTCTCTTACCAACAGGTCCAAAGCCGACAATCACAACTTCAAAGTCTCCTAATGAATACCCGACTTTGCCGATTCTTAAGATTGGAACTCTATTACTGATTTTGTCCATCAGGTGGAACATAAATGATGTAATAACGATACTTATAACGATAGCTGATGAAAATATTATGAAGGTAGTTTCTGTTATAATCTTACTAGATAGGGATAATGATAGTATAAGAAGACCAAATTCACCCATATTAGAAAGAAGCACTGATGCCCTTAAATTATGCTCTATTGACTCCTTTCTAAATAGGAGAAGCAAGAACATCACAAGGAATTTAAAAAACATCACCGCAACAGACACTAAGATTGTAGATAAAATATTTTGGACAAGAAGTTCTATCTTGATTGTTGATCCTATGTAGATGAAGAAGAAACCGACAAAAATCTCCTTTATCGGTAGAACTTCGGAAGCGATCTGTCTTCCAAAAAACGAGTCTGATATTATCATTCCTGCTACAAAAGCGCCCAAGAAGGGGGAGAGACCACACAACTTTGCAACTACGGCACTACCGAAACTTATCACAATTGCAAGGAAAACTATCAAGTATCTATCTCTAACAATCAATACGTCAGCAAACTTCGTTTTTGTGAAGTAGTATAAGGCAACTGAGTAGAGTGTGAAAACTAATAATCCTAAGAATAGGTTAGAACTAATGTCAGTTCTTGTCGTTATGAGAGAGAGAATAACAAGGATGATTATAGAAGTTATGTCTTGTATAAGTGCTACTAGGAACGAAATTCTACCGTATCTTATTCCGATTGCACTTTTCTTTTCTACCAACGATAATATTGCTATTGTGCTACTCATAGTAATGACAGAGGATAGGATGAATGAAACTCTCACGTCGTTAAATATGTATGCTAGCAAAGCGAAGGATGGTAAGAATGTCAAAACAATCTGTCCTACTCCTATTATAGCAACTTCCTTCCTGTAACTCCAGAGTGTTCTAATGGAGAACTCAACACCTACGAAGAATAGCATTAGCATTACGCCGAAGTCTGCTATCTCTCTGAATATCTCATTCTCACCAAGCAATCCGAATTGTCCTAGTATCAAGCCTGCTATAATAAGTGATACGATGAAAGGTATCTCAAAGCGACCAAGCAGGTAGAGTAATACTGATGAGATTAGGAATACTAGAAATAGCCCTGTCGTTGCATCAATGTGTGGCATTAAAGTTCCTCAATAATTATGTTTTTGTTGGTGAATATGCATATTTCTCCCGCTATTTTAAGAGACTCTTCAACTATATACCTTGCGTCTAGATTAGGGTTTGCTTTAAGGAATGCTCTTGCTGATGCGAGTGCATAAGGTCCCCCAGAGCCTATTGCCGCTATATTATCCTCTGGTTCTATCACATCTCCCGTTCCTGATAGTATCAGTATCTTCTCCTTGTTCCCAACTATCATCAGTGCTTCTAGTCTTCTAAGTAGTCTATCCGTCCTCCACTCCTTTGCTAGGCTCACAGATGCCTTGAGTATATTACCATTGTTGTCTCTTAAGTGTTCTTCAAACTTCTCAAGTAGTGCTAGTGCGTCTGCAGTTGCCCCAGCGAAGCCAACTAGAACCTTGTCATCAAATATTTTTCTTATCTTCCTTGCGTTGGATTTGAGAACGGTATTACCATAGGTTACTTGCCCATCACCGCCAATCACAAGTTTGCCATCTTTGAGAATTCCAATAACAGTTGTTGATTTGATTTTAGACATACCATTCTCCTTTACTAGAAATTATAAGTATCTTATCACTTTGTATCCAAATTACTTACTGTTGGAAAATCTTTGATAGTGTTATCCTCACAAGATCAAACGCGTTCTTTACATTCTTTTTATATTGTATGCTTGGGACTAGAAATAGCCCGCAAATAATTCTACCTATTAGGGTCACCAAAAACAGTATTTCATAAACTTTAAAATCCTTGTATAGAATGAATACACTTATGTTACCTAATAGCATTACTATTAAACTTGAGATCAGACTACCTGCAAGTATGGTGATACCATTTATAGCACTGACAACAGAGAAAAAATAATCTTTGAACTTCTGTCTAACCTCTGAGAATATAACATACATAAACACTGACTCGTATCCACCCGAGAAGATACCAGAAAACACAGGTTCAACAAAGGATAATATGAACCACAACTCTTTAGGAACGAAAAACCACAGTGAGATTGTGAAACACAGTCCAAGTGTTGAGAGCTGTAATACACTTCTAGGGCCAAACTTGTCAAGTAATAAGCCCCAGAAATAACTTGATATAGTCATCGTAACAGCATATATTGAGAACTGTATTCCTAAATATTCCGCGGAAAGCCCGAAGTTTTTGAGAATCTGGACTGGTATAAAAGGAACTCCTATTGCTGAAATTCCCTCAAACACGGCAAAAAAAACTATTATGCCTCTCAACTTCTTAACTTTCAGAGAGTCAAAAGCCATTGACAGAAATTTTCTGAAACTGATGTTTTGAGTTTTAGTTTTTGTGTCAAACTGGAATCCATAAAGCCAGCTACCAATAACTCCAATCAATGCTACTGTTGAGAACAATATGAAGTATGCTATCTCTCCTCTACCTATCTTTGAGAAATACTCTACTATGTATCCACCTGCTAGAAAACCAACAAGAAGGAAGAATGTTACAAACGTTTTTCTTATTCCTAGATACCTTCCTCTTGTCTCTTCAAACACTAATAGGTCCATCCATCTCATCCATATAACCATCAAAAACCTAAAGAATATGAATGATACAAGGGTTGAGACGATGAATATCACCAGTGTTATCTCTGATCTACCAAAAACTAGTACTGCTATCGCAGGTAGAATGAAGATACCTCTGTATATAGTATTTGTGATTATACTCGCCTTCTTCCTCTCACCAAACTTTGTAAGATAATATCCACTCAAGATGCCCATAAATGAGAATATGAATTGAGAGTTTGGTATGATTGAGATCCAAAAGTCAGGACCGTTTAGAAAGATGATAAAGCTTTGTAAGAAAAACCCCTGATGTATTATCGCACCAGAGATTGAAGATATGCTTCCTTCAATGATTGATATTTTCAAAGAGAACTGTCTTTCCTTTATCCACTTCTCCATCTACAAGGATACCTACTCGCAACTATTTAAAACTAAACCTTGACTTTATAGCACCTGCTTCCTTCATAAGTATAAGTATCTGTATTAAGTCTTCTGATTTTATTCCAAGTTTTGACAAAGTATCAACAAAATCTCTCAAGTTGTTTGTAGGTATGGTATAAACCTCACCTCGCTCAAAAAAATTACCAAAATCTCCAAACTCTACCTTCATACCCTTGTATGAAATGCTTACAGGATATACCTTAGGATTGCCGGTTATCACAATACTACTGCTCTTTTGGTCTATTACAACAATTGCTTCATCAATCAGTTCAACTTCCAATTCCATTATCCTGGATACAAACTCTATTTCATTACCTTCAAACGCTTTGGGAATCTCTACCTCAATAGTGTAGATATCGGTGGGATAAACATTTACTCCTTCAAAGTTTTCTTTTATCAATTTTACAACCGAATTAACCGTGGATGGCGATACATTTTCAAACGCAATCTTAACCTTACCATCTTCAAACGCATTATCAGTGTAGTTTGAAAGGAGCACTCCACCATTTGGTACTATTCCTGTTGTTCTAACACTACCTTTAGGTGTAACTATAGCACCTTGAGCAAAAGCAACGATATTACCTTCATTGTCTCTTAGTGGTGTATTTACTAGGATACCGCCTTCTAGCGACCTAGCATCAAAAATTGATGAAACATTAACATCAAACAGTGTTCCTCTCTTAAGGTTTGGTGGTATTCTAGCAGATACAACAACAGATGCAGTGTTCCTAGACTGGAAGTTGGTATGACTAACTTCTATCCCGAAACCTCGGAGATACTCTACGATTGACTGTGATGTTGGGAGGTTTTTGGTTGTATCTCCTGTTCCTTTAAGACCTACAACTAAACCGTATCCATAGACTTGTATCTCTTCACCACCGACAATCCTACTTATGTTCTTTACTTTGATAGTGTCTGAGTAAGCCTGACTGAATTTTAGTATCAGAATAAGAATAAGTAGAAAAGTAGCTTTTTTCATATTTAAATTTTCGTAATAACCTAAAGTAATGTAATATATTTATAGATAATTACTCTATGGACCCGAAGATAATATTATCTTTTGTAATGTCAGCAATAAAGGTAGTGAAAGAGGTAACGAACCTGGAACTTTATAGGAATAATACCACTATAAAAAAATCAAAAAAGATTAACAAATCTGTTGCTGTTGTGATAGAGTTTAAGGAGGATGTTAAGGGGTTCATACTTTTTGAGTTTGATAGAGGATTATCAGTTAAGATGGTTGACAATATGGCAAAGGAAGTTTATGGTAAAGGTGTTGAAAGTATGTCAAATGAAGAATTTAGAGAGATATTCAAAGATGCAATCGGAGAAATAGCAAACCAGATAAGTGGTAGTTCAGTAACTGAACTTTACAATCACGGTATAAAAATTCACATATCTTCACCGCTTGTGTTGATAAACAAGGAAGGAACTTTTATATCTCACAAACAGTATGTTGAAGCAGTTCTTGACACAATATATGGCAGTCTTACTATATCAATACTCTTTGATGAAATGCTAGACATTAAATCAATATCAAGTTAAACTAGGTAATAGAAATCTAGTCAGGCTAATTTGATAGAAACTTAATTATAGTTTCTGGTGATAGGTTTATTACCTTATAACTCTTGTCAATTCCTGTGAGCATCAATCTTACTGTATCGTCAACATAGTTTATTGATAAGTTGTCAATAAATGTGGCTATATTCTGGAATTTAACCATTATAGAACTTACGCTCTTTTGGTTTTGTCTTACTTCTTGAGATAGTTTGTCAATTTCTTTTTCAAGAGCCTGATATATAGTTAAAATATCCTTTGAGAAGAGTTCTTCTTTAATGTCATCTAAAAGGTATATATCTTCAAACTTACTCGTATTATACACCTCTCTTAACATTACTTCAACCTCATCAGAATATTCTTTTACTTCCTTTAGTAATTTTGAGACTCTTGATACAGCGTCTATTTTTGCTTGCGTTAGTGATATTTTTCTTTGAACTTCTTTCATCTCATCTTTTAGTGAATTAGGTAACCCTTTAGATTTTAGTTCAAGAATAAGTTCGTCTGCCCCCTTGCTAGGACTGAACTCTCGGTTTGAATTTATAGACTTATCAATGTTATCTTTAGTGATATTTATGTTTATGTTCTCTCCAATCTTCAAAATCTTCATACCTCTACCCTACAGAAGTATATCAAAGGAATCTAGTTTCTTTCAATATACTTCGGAAAATAAACTTGGATTCTAAAATTTTCACTTGAGACAATTTGACAATGAATTTAGGTATTTTGTATTTTCCTTCGGAAAATAATTCAATTGTTTTGGACCAAAAATAACTTCAAAATTTACTCCAAAGAAGTTATTTAGTATATTTCTATAAATACTTATGAGGGTAATAGTAATATTCATATCTTTGTTGTCTATTGTTTTTACCTCTAATCTTGCTTCGTCGGATGAGTTTATAAACAGAATTAAGATGGAAAAAGGATTCAGGATAGAATACTACTACAAAGGGCTACCAAAAGTAAGAGCAATGAAGTATTTAGGAAATGGAGTACTGGTCGCTGGTAGTAGAGAAGATAAGGTGTATATGGTTATTGATACTAACCGTGACTTCAGAGGAGATATACATAGAGTATTGGTTGATGGTACGGATTGGCCAGTTGGGGTTGATGTTTATAGAGGGAATCTGTATTTCTCATCAATAGATAAGATACTTGTTGTCTCTAATGTTTTGCTATACACTAACTTTCAACTTAAACCTAAACCCAAAGTTATATTTGATAACTATCCTGATGATAGATGGCATGGTTGGAAGTTTATAAGATTTGGACCTGATGGTAAGTTATATGTTCCCGTTGGTGCTCCGTGTAATGTATGCTTGAGGAAAGAGAGAATATATTCAACAATTACTAGGATAAACCCTGACGGAAGTGGTTTTGAAATTTTTGCTGAAGGTGTAAGGAATACTGTAGGATTTGACTGGGATCCAAAAACGAAGTATATGTGGTTTTCTGAAAACGGTAGAGATTGGATGGGCGATGATCTACCGCCTGATGAGATAAATGTCGCAAAAGAAAAAGGACAACACTATGGTTTCCCCTTCATTCATGGTAAAGGGGTTCCAGATCCAGAATTTTCAACTAAAACAAACCTATCAAGATTTAGTTTTGTGAAGCCCGTATGGGAACTTCCAGCACATGTTGCACCATTAGGTGTGAAATTTTATACAGGGACAAACTTTCCAGATTACTATAAAGATGGGCTTATTATAGCAGAACATGGTTCTTGGAATAGGTCAAAGAAGATAGGATATAGAGTTTCATTTTTGAAACTCAACGATGCTAGAGAAGCAGTGGAATATACGATAATAGCAGATTTTCTTGAAGGAGAGAAATTCTACGGAAGACCGGTAGATGTTGAGATACTTGAAGATGGATCAATTCTAGTCTCGGATGACCACTATGGAATGATATTCAGAATATACTACAGGTGACATGTATGCATAGAAGTTATCTGAAGTTGAGATAATATTCAAGCAAAGAATAAATTTATTCTATGATAAGTTTTTATTGATTTATGGAATCTTATTTACCTTCGCATATAACAGTTTTACAAGTAATATTTATGCTTGGTATGTTTATATCACTTCCAGCCTGTCTTGTTGTAGTTACGAGATTTTTGAATTTCTATCGCAGAAAGAATTTTAACTTTGAGACTTCTAATGTTGAACCAAAACGGATATCAGTAGTTATTCCTGCTAGAAACGAGGAAAGAAGACTACCGAGACTACTAGAAAGCCTTGTGAAGATAGGTTTTAATGAAATTATCGTTGTAGATGATGGTTCTAGTGACAATACTGTTGAAGTTGCTACAAGTTATAGAGTAAAGGTCATCAAGGTGAAAGATTTCTATCCTCAAAAAGGTGGTAAGAGTGTTGCCTGTTATGTGGGATCTCTAAATTCACAGAGTGAATACATTGTTTTTCTAGATTCGGATCTATTTTTTGAAGATGGAGCATTTGAATATATTCTCAAGAACATACCTAAAGATGGTGCCTTATCTATACAACCATATCATGCTACTGAGAAGTTTTTTGAAAAATTCTCATTCTATTTTAATATAATAGTCGTTTTAGGTCTTGGAGTTGGCAGATTTTATTTGCCCTTTAGTTTGAGAAAAGGATACTTTGGCCCTTTTCTTTTGGTAAGAAGAGAGGATTATTTCAAAGCAGGAGGACATATAAAATTTTCTGATGCTATAGTTGAGGATGTAGAACTAGGGAATGAGATGATAAGATTGGGTATAAACATATACTCAATACCTCACAGAAAATTGGTCAAATTTCGCATGTACGAGGAGGGTCTTGGAAATCTTATTGATGGTTGGACAAAAAATATGTTTGCTGGTTCAAAAAATCTGGCCTTTAGTGAAATAATCCTGGTCTCTGGATTGCTTGCATTCGTTGTTAACCTTTTATGTTATGGTATCACAGTTTTCAATACACCTTTTTTCCAAATCTTCGTGTTGTTTTACTTTATATACTGGTTGTTTATACACATATCCTCCAACGAGGTAGGGAACTTCGGATACTATTCTACTCTATTTCCGATTTTTGCTATCTTCTTCATTTTCGTATTTGTAAGATCGTTTTACTTCTATACATTTAGAAAACCTATAAAATGGAGAGGTAGAGAGGTTAGGGTAGAATGAATGAGATTGTATTTGTTATAGTTATGATAATAGCAAACTCTGTTTTTTGGGTAGCAACTCACTTCCTTTGCGGTTTTCTGGTTCATCTTGTTCCTAACGAATTCTACACAGTTAAAAACTTTATGTTTAAGAAAAGATGGTGGGAGTTTGAGGGAAAGTTGTATGAGAGAGCCTTTCTCATAAAACTCTGGAAGGATAGACTACCAGAGGCAGGTGAGTTGTTAGGTATAAATCCGTTTAATAAGAAAAACTTTAAGTCAAGAGATGAAGAATACATAGAGAGATTTATACTTGAGACATGTAGGGCAGAGTTAGCTCATATTCTTCCTTTCATATTTCTGCCAATAAGTTTTATATGGAATAATGTCTTGTGGGCTATGTTGGTGATGACGGGCTTCTGTGTAGTTATCAATACACCATTTATTGCCATTCAAAGATACAATAGAATAAGACTTGTTAAGATACTCAACTCAATTAAATTTCATTAAACTCAGTAAGACTATGGAAGCAAACTTTTCTTTAAAGGGATGAATATGATCAATTATCATAATGTTATGAGAATGTTTGAAGGTAAGATCTCGGGTAAAGGTCTAAAGATAGGTATAGTTTGTAGTAAGTTTAATAGACTTATAACTGATAGACTTCTTGATGGTGCTATAAATCTCTTGAAACAAGTTGATGTTGATGAAGGTAATATTGATGTATATTTGGTTCCTGGTTCTTTTGAAATACCAGTTGTGCTAGAAAAGGTATTAGCAATGAGTAGGTATGATGCTGTGATTTGTTTAGGAACTCTCATAAGAGGTGAGACACCTCATTTTGAGTATATAGCAACGCATGTAACCAAAAGCATACTTGACTTGTCCGTAAAGTATAGGATACCTGTAACTTTTGGTATTATAACTGCTAATACTCCTGAAGAAGCGATAGACAGAGCTGGAATGAAAATGGGGAATAAGGGAGCAGAAGCAGCATTACACGCGATTGAACTTGCTAACCTTGTTAGAAGTCTATAAATCAATTTTTTATCAAAACATTTATTGGAACACCTGTAATCTTTTCTAATATCACTTTGTCAATTTCATCTAATAAAACTGACTTAGGTTCTTCACTACAACATAAAATTATATCTATACTATCCTTATTATATTCTACATCAGCTAATTCAGCACTGAAATTAGTCATCTTTGAGATTGCAAAGGCTATCCTAACAAATCCAGCAAGTTTGTTGACCAACATTTTATCATGATCCTTTAGGTTGGTATACCACTTGTGAGAGTATTTCGGTATTGACCTAGTGTGGTATCTAGTGACAATTGCTATCAGAAGTTTTTCTTTTGTCTTTATTTCATGTATTTCAGCGTTTGCAAATGCTTCCATAGATGCTTTATGGTATACATCAGGAGATATGTTCTTACCTAGGTCGTGTATTAAAGATGAAGCCTTTATTATAAACTCTTCAACTGGTTCATAAACTATAAAGTTAAACTTATCAAATTTTCTGTATATTCCAACAGCAATCTCTGACATCTTCTTTGACTTTTCAATCTCACCACCATTTGCCACCACAAACTCTTCAATATAGCCTAATATTCTATTATACCTATCTTGCTCAACAGGGTGGAAGACTATGTCTATATCGTTTAACCTTCTGTGTATGTTGTTTATTCTATAGTCTAGTCTTAAGTGTCTCTCCTTGAAGTTAGATATCGTATCCTTCCATATATTCTTCCTGTTGTTGAGAAAAGACTCAACAAAATCTTTCTTCCTTGAGACCCTCAAACTGGTTTTTGATAGAATACCTACTAATGTTATCACATCCCTAAAATATCCTAGGCTTTTCTGAAAATCATTTACAAACCTTAGATTATCTTCTGATTCTTTGAAAAGGTTACTATCCGAATACATTGAAAGAAAAACCTTCAGAAGCCAAAAAGCATACTTCATATTTTTAACTTTTGCTCTGACTCTATTGAAAAGTTCATAACTTGGCTCTAGCATAAAAGACAATTTTGCAAACTGATACTCGTTAGTTATTATTTTGTATATTTTGTAAATATCCTTGAATTGTAAGATATATTTTGGATTACTAATCTCATCTAGAAAAGCATTAACTGTATCCACATATTTATCCATAACTTTTGAGATCTTATGATAAGTTTCTCTCATGTATCTGTGCCTTTTGTTAGAGAAATCTTTTACTAGCGACCTTGGTGATTTTTCATTGTTGAGTAGTCCTATCATAGTGTCCATATCTCTTATCTTACCAAAAGATTTCGCTAACTGGTAGGTATATACATAGAATTTTTTCAATATGTAGATATTATGAAGTTTATGAACTGACCTAACGATAGACGAAATTTTTAGTGCCTTGATTCTTATCAGATGAACTGTTTGTTGTGAAACGGTTCCAATCTCACTGTATGTGTCAATAAATCGCTTAAGGTTGTAAATAAGAACTTCTATATCCTTTATCAACAAGGATTTGAAATTGATGGAGATGAATTCTATTTGACTTTTACGCATCCTTTGGTTTATCATAAAATTTTTATCTTAATTAAGATTCTAAATAATTGATATTCTTTCTTTCAATGAACCAAGAACTGAAGTTTGTAGTAGGGTTGGGTATTTTTTGTTGAAGAGTATTATAAATACCTTATAATTTTCATATCTTACCCAAGCAATACTCAAAATTTCCCTTGTAGAAAGTTTTTGATAAAGTGATTTAAATCTTTTCTTTAATCATACTAGGGTTTGATCAAAATTTTAGTTAAAGAACTGTAAGGATAAAACTCTACCTCGCTATTAGATAACTTATGAAGACAAATTCTTGAACACCATCTCGTTTAGTTGATAAACCTTGTTTTACTAAAATAAAATTTTTTTGTATGAATATTCAAATTCTGAGAGTAGAGGATGTTGCAATACTGAAAGTTGGCAAGTCTTTGACAATTTTTGATATTGAAGACTTTGATAATATTAATTTGGACATCCCTGAGGATGTAAGATCATTAATACTTGATCTTTCAAATACTACTGAAATTGACTCTGTTGGTTTGAGTGTAGTTCTTAGGATAGTATCTTTGGCTAAAAGTAGGAATATTAGAGTTTCTATCGTAGCATCTGATAACAAGGTTTTATTTATTATCAAAATTGATAGACTTGATAAAATAATTCCAATATATACTTCCCTGGATGAGGCGTTAAATTCTATGAAAGGGTAGAAATAAACTCTGCCATTTTGTTGATACTTCCTTTACCTTCTATCATCTTCATTCCTATTCTTCCCCGTCTTTCTCTCTCTGCAGCGTCGTTAAAAAGTAATACTATTTCGTCTGATATATCTGATATGTTGAATGATTTAAAAATCCTTAAGTTCTCTCCTAATAGTATGGCTTGTCTCCTGAACCATTTCTTACTCAATCCAGTATCTTTGTCTATAAACATTATGGTAGGTTTTCCAAAACCTGCAGACTGCTCAGTTGCCGTTCCAGCACAACTTAAAACTACATCACTCTGAGAGAGCATATCCCCAAAAGTGTTTACACCAACGATGACTTCAATAAGATCTTTTTTAAGTATGTTGATACCATCACCTTTTAACAATTCCCAACCATGATGAATGACATATTTCTTCATGTTGTCCGGTATTATCCTACTACTCAAAGAGCAAAGCACATTAAAAAAACCAAACTTCCTGAAAACACTTTCTACGACATACAAGAGTTTAGGCATTATCCTATATGCTGTATCCGTGCTACCAGGTAGTAGAAGCAATGTTTTCAACTTTGGGTCCTTTCTGTATTCTATACCTAGTATATCAACCGAATCTACCATAGGATTTCCGAAGTATACCGTATTGATACCTAGTTTTGAGAAAACTTCACTTGTGTATCTATCTCTAGGAATAAAATGATTAACATATCTCTTTATAAAAGATTTTTCAAACCAGAAGTGTCTCTCTATCATCTCGCTTTTATATATAGAGTTGAAAATTATCGTTGGATTACCTCTTATAAATGTCTTTGCGATAAAAAGTAGGAAGGGGTCACCTATAATCACGGCAGTTTTTATGTTTTCATACTTCCTTATCGCCTTTATAAACCTTAACACTTCAAAGAGAGAACCACTTTTTAAGTCTGATAAGAAGTTAGTGATAGAATGGAATGTTCTTCCGCTGGAACCAAGATTTCTAGGTTTAAATCCTATAATAACTTTATCATTGACATTAACATTACCAACGAGAGAGAAGAGTATTACATCCTTACCGTATTCTGATATTCTGTTTGACAGCTTGTTCGCTATTACAGTTTCCCCAAAACCATTTGCGAAGACTGCGATCATTTATTAAAGAACCTTAAATATGATCATAGTTTCGTCATCGTGTTGTGGTGCTCCTGCTACGAACTTATTTACATCCTCCAATACTTTATCACAAAGTTCTTTGGCTGAAAGTTCATGATTTTTGAATATTACTTCCTTGAGTCTATCAAGTCCGTAGAGGTCGTGGGCGTTGTTCATAGCCTCAGTTATTCCGTCAGTGTATAGAACTCCTATATCTCCTTTGTCAAGTACGACAAAATCTTGACCATAATCAACACCGGGCATTATACCAACAGGCATCCCTTCCGTATCTAAAAGCTCAAATTCTCTTGACTTACTTCTATAGAGTAGAAGAGGACCATGACCAGCGTTGGAGAAGTTCAGTATTCTCCTTTCAGCATCTAAAACGCAGTAGAAAGCAGTAGCATATCTATCTTCAACAATATCTCCACTCAAAGAGTTGTTAAGTTGTGAGAGAACTATGTTAGCATCCTTGTCAAGTGATGAAACGGTTCTTGTGATACTTCTGATCATAACCATTATTAGTGCGGCTGGAATACCCTTACCAGATACATCTGCTATTATGATACCCAATTTGTCTTGTCCAAACTTAATGTAGTCAAAGTAGTCACCACCTACACCCTTGGCTGGAATAGAAAAACCAAACATATCAAGTCTCTGGGAAGTTATAAATTTTCTTGGTAGGAGGTTCATTTGGATCTCACTGGCTATGTTTATATCTCTTTCGGCTTGTTTCTTTTCAACAATCTCTTTATACATCTCAAACTGGCGTATAGTTATGGCAGCTTGGTCTGCAAGAGTTTTAATAAGGGACAGGTCACTTTGAGTATGAGATGCTCCTACTGACTTATTAAGCACTGCAAGAACTCCCATAATATTATTCTGTATCTTTAGAGGTGTTACTATTACAGACTTTATGTCTGCTATTCCTTTTGCTGTTTGCAGGACTCTCGGGTCTTCTTCTGCATCTTTTATGAATAAAGTTTCTCCAGTGCTAGCAGGTAACCCTATATAGGTCTCGCCGATGGAGATTTTAGTGGACTTGAATATATCAACGATCTGACTTTCCTTTAAAACGACTGATTGATCAACTCTGATAGGTTTGACAGGAGGGAAAAGACCTTTTACATATCTAACACTAAGTGTCTCTCCTGTTGAATCTCTAAGTAGTATGGCAGCAGCCTTTGATGATGTTCCTTCTATAGCTGCATCTACTATCTTTGACAATATTTTATCCATTTCTAACTCAACAGATAAGGTATCTCCTATTTCTCGCATAAGTTCTATGATTAGTGATTTTTCTTTCTCTAGGTCTTGTATTCTAAAGTCCATATCCATAACATCAGCTCTAAATATCTTATAAGCGGTGACTGCTAAGAATACAAATCCTACTATTTCCATTAATTCATATCCTATTCCCTTAGTTGCCTGTATAAAGACTATTGATGAGAACAGGTAGAGAAGCCCGAATATTGACAGAGATATTATGTAGAATATTTTTGAAACATAAAGATGAGGTAACATTTGTGCTGTGTATCCGTATATCCTAGCAACAGGAATAATAGCATATATTATTAGCGCTATCTTCCACAAACCATATATCCACCAACTACTTATTATGAAACTAACGATGTTGTTTCTGAATACAACTTGTGTATCATTGTTACCAATACCAATGATAGCAGATACAGGTTTGTCAATAAAAATAAGCACTACTACAACAAGTCCTATTACAAAAGCGATATTTATACCAAGAGTTATAAAATTAGGAATATTACCATTCTTTTTTAGAGAACCTATCAAGAATAGGAATGGATAGGTTACTAATATGACAAAAATGATCTCAAGTATGTGCCATATAAAGAACCTAAACTCAAACAAATTTTTGTTGGCTAGTTCTCTCGTTATTTCTCCTGTAATAGGGTTCTTGGTAGTCGTGTAGAAGGATCCGTAGATGTTGATGAGTATATATGTTATCTCTTTGAATAGAAAAAAACCGAATATTATGCTCAGGATTAGAAACTCCTTATTTTTATTCCTTTGGAATTCAAGTATCATGAATATCATCATTAGCAGAGATATAAATATTTTGGTTATGTGAAAAAAGTCTGCAATCTCCAAGTTCATCTTTAACCTCCTAGGGGCACTTATGTAAATTATCGTTTAATTTTGATAGGTAGTAGAATGATAACGCTAACATACAACACTAATTATTAAAAATAATCATTCTACTTTCAATTGAATGTGAGTATGTTCAGTAAGGTCTAAAGTTTTTTGCGCAATGTTCAGTAATTTTGTTTAGAGTTTAATAAAGTTTGATAGACTCCTTTTCAAGTTGATAAAACGTAGTTAAATTTTTCATAATTTTGGAAACCAAAGAGGTATTGTTTGTATGTTATCAAAGGATGTGAAGAAAAAAATAATTGAGTCATACAGGTTATACGAGGGTGATACTGGTTCTCCGGAAGTTCAGATTGCTCTTATGACAGCAAGGATAGAAGCGTTGAATGAGCATTTCAAGAAATTTAGAAAAGATAAAAATTCAAGAAGAGGCTTACTAAAGATAGTAGGTAGAAGAAGAAGATTACTAAACTACCTAAAAGAAAACTACCCTGAAAGGTATAATGTTCTTGTAAGAAGACTGGGACTGAGAAAGTAAAGTGGAGTATATACTTACAGCCGTAGCAATATTTATACTAATAATCTCTGTTGTTATTCATGAATATGCTCATGGTAGAGTATCTTACGCCTTTGGTGATACTACGGCTAAAGACGAAGGGAGACTAACACTCAATCCAATTAAGCATTTAGACCCTGTTGGAAGCATATTTCTACCAATCTTTCTGGTTGTTTTAAATACTGGTTTTATAATAGGTTGGGCTAGACCAGTTCCAATTAATCCTGATAACTATCATAATAAGAGACTCGGTTGGATAGCAACAGCGATAGCAGGACCTGTTAGTAATTACTCTCTAATGCTCATATCCATGGTTCTAATACTTCTGATAGGGCACAATACTGAAGGGGCGATGTGGCTATTCATATTCAAAGTAATACTTTGGTATATTCTTGCTATAAATTTCGTTCTAGGTAGTTTCAATCTGATACCACTTCCACCTCTTGATGGATTTTGGATACTTCTAAATCTTTTACCGAGTAGTTTGAGAGATAAAATATCTTCAATAGTTATATCAAAATACTACCCTTTATTCATAATAATCACAGTAGTTTTAGCCTTGCTGATAAGCAGATACACGATAATTCCTGTTATGAATGCTATGGAAGAATGGTTAAAGGTTTTCCCAAGATGATTTTTACTTAGTTCTTGACTTAATCTCTTCTAACTTAGAAGAGATTTCTTTATAGTGTTTCAAAATTTCTTCATTGTTTGGTAGTAGTTCCATCGCTTTCTTAATTTCATTCATCGCCTGAATATACTCTCCTTTCTTGTAGTAAGCCCATGCCAGTGTGTCTCTGATTTCCGGACTATCAGGTTGATGAGATACTGCCTTTCTTGCCAATCTAACTGCATCAGACAGGTTTATCTCCCTTTCTGCATAGACATATGCTAGGGCATTCAAGACTCTTGGATTGTCTGGATCTATCTCCAGTGCTCTCTTTAAGTAGATGATACTTTGATCATACCTATTTGTCTTCTCAAAAACATAAGCGATAGCAACTAACGCAGAAATACTTTGAGAGTTTATCTTTAGAACCTCTCTAAAACAGTTTTCTGCTAACTTATATTCCTCCCTAAGTGTGTAAATATAGCCACATATCATGTTTGAATGGATTGATATGTAGTAATTCTTATTCGTTTTTGAAGCATACAATAGATGATTAAGTGCGACATCAAAATACCCTAAGTTTGCATAGGTTAGACCTAGATAGTAATTATACTCATAGTTGGTGCTGTTTTTTGAATAAAGATCCCTAAATATTTCAAGTGCCTCTTTGAATTTCTTGTTCTTGAATAACTCAAAAGCCTTTTGGACCTTAGGAACATTTGAGTTTTTATATAATAATTCACTATCCATAGTCGTTTTCATATTATAAATATTCGTAAGTTCTATTTAAACTTAAAGCAACCAAATCACTTACTTTGATATATTCATTTCAAGAAATCTGATGTATTTTTGTGGATGTACATATCTTTTGCGAAGATTGAATAATTTTGTGTTATATAAGAAATATCTATTTTTGGTTATCTACTTGCTTGTTTTTGTTATATCTTTTATCAAGGTAGCTCATTATAGTTAATATTGCTGCTGGTGTTATACCTGATATCTTTGATGCCTGAGCAAGGTTGTATGGTTTAAATTTTGATAGTTTTTCAATGATTTCTCTTGATAGTGACTTAACACTTGAGTAATCAAACCCATCTGGTATCCTAACATTCTCAAGTTTTGATAACTTCTTAACTGCTTTTAGTTCTCTACTTATGTATCCTTTGTATTTCACTTCTATTTGTATGTGTTCTATAATTTCGTCTGGTAAGTTGTATGGTATATTATCTGAAAACTCGTAGATATATTCCCATTTGAACCCATCTTTTCTTAACATCTCTTCAAGCGTCATTGGTTTTGTTATAGGCTGTAGGTTTAGACTTATTAGTTTGTCATTAGTTTCTTTTGAAGGAGTGATATAGTCTTCTGAAAGCCTTTGTAATACATTCTTAATAGTTTTGATTTTATACTCAATATTCTCCCACATATCTTTTGGTAGTAGTCCTACTTCGTAGCCTATTCTGGATAATCTAAATACGGTGTTATCCTCTCTGAGGAGTAATCGGTATTCCGACCTGGATGTGAACATCCTATATGGTTCATTCGTACCTTTTGTAGTTAAGTCATCTACCAGAACCCCAATATAACTTTCAGTTCTACTCAATACTATTGGTTCTTTGCCTTTTGCTTTGAGTGCGGCATTTATACCTGCTAGTATTCCTTGAGATGCTGCCTCTTCGTATCCAGTTGTTCCGTTTATCTGCCCCGCCAAAAACAGGTTCTCAACAATCTTTGTCTCAAGTGTTGGATATAATTGGGTTGGTTCAACATAGTCGTGTTCTACAGCATATCCATATCTGGTTATCTTTACGTTTTCAAGCCCTTTTATTGTTCTGACAAACTTGAGTTGCGTATCAAAAGACAGACTTGTTGATATACCGTTGGGATACCATTCATCAAACATTAGGCTCTCAGGTTCTATGAAAACATGGTGTCTGTCTCTGTTAGGAAATTTCACAATCTTGTCTTCTATTGAGGGACAGTATCTAACTCCTGTTCCTTTTATCATACCGCTGTAGAGAGGTGATGTGTGTAAATTTGACTTTATTATTTCATGTGTCAATGAGTTAGTATAAGTTATATACACATCTCTTTGGGGTAGGATCGGGAAGTTCTTTCTGTCGGTCCATATGGAAAAGGGTTTAAAATTTGGATCTGTTTTCTGTATCTCCATAACGGAAAAGTCAATAGTCCTTCCATCAAGTCTTGGTGGTGTTCCTGTTTTAAATCTACCAACCTTAAATCCTAAAGATATAAACTGTTCAGACAATTCACTAACGGGATTCTCGCCCATTCTGCCACCTGGTGTAGTATTTTTACCTACGAATAACATGCCTCTCATGAAAGTTCCAGGAGTAATAACAACAACCTTACCATATATGATTTGACCAAAGATTGTCTCTATTCCTATTACTTTTCTACCTTCCAATACTAGTCTTTTTACACTACCTTGCTTTACTGTTAGATTTGCCTGAGAGAAAACCACTCTTCTCATATAGTCTCGGTATTGGTATTTGTCTATTTGTGCTCTTGATGACTTCACTGCTGGACCTCGCGAGTCGTTAAGGATTCTAAACTGAATACCGTTTTGATCTGCGGCTTTGCCCATCTCACCACCAAGAGCATCAATTTCTCTAACAAGATGTCCTTTCGCAGTTCCACCTATTGATGGATTACAGGACATCTGACCTATTGTGTCAATGTTCAATGTAAGAAGCAACGTAGGAACGCCCATTCTTGCGCTCGCGAGGGATGCCTCAATTCCAGCATGCCCCCCTCCTACCACTATTACACCATATTCCTCTATCGGAGATTCCATCCGAAACTCCTTGTGAGTTAGATTATTTTAACAGATTCTCTAAAATCTTTCAAACTATGCTGGAGTGAGTCTAGCCGAATATAATCAATATCTTTCTAGTAGAAATCTATGATTTTCATCTTTCAGTCGCTATTGTATCTATTTTTGAGCGCATCGTTGTTTAAGTTAAATATTTTGAGGAACTTACCTCCATAGTAGTAGGTTATACGCTTGTGAAAGTAGGTTTCTAATCATTTGGTAGAGAAGGTATGGACACTAAAAGTATTGATAAATCTTTGTAACATTCAAATTTTGGAATTTATTGAGAACAGATCAGTTTTCTTGATATCTACAGATCTATCGTTCAAAATACTGATAAGTGATTTGAAACTTCTTTAAACGATTTTTAAGTATTTCTTAATTCTTTTAGCAATACAGAGAGGTTTGTTTATGTCAGAGAATTTTGAAGTTCAATTGGATGATTCTTCTAATAAAGAGATACAACAATCTACAACTGATAGTTCATATTATCCTGATGAAGAACAAAAGAGTATTCCATCTGATGATATAAAGGAAACTCTGAATTCGTTAAAAGATGAGATAGGATCTGAAAGTCCAAAGGATGACATTAGCGTTAAAAGGGAAACGAAAAAGTCTCTACCAAGTAGCATGTATGAAATATTTCTTGAAGAACTGAAAGAGAAACAAATAGATGAAATATTGGAATTACTTGACAAGGTGTATGATGTAAAATCTCCATCCTATAGGAACAAGCTGGACCTACTTTTTAAGGTAGTAGATAATCATAACAAGATGGGTGGTGTAGTTTATGCGCGAGGAGTATTACAGATACTTAACGACCAAAATCAGGGTTATGGGTTTCTCAGGTCAGAAGAACACAACTATCTAGCAGGTGCTGGAGATATATATGTCTCTCAAACTCAAATTAGGTCTCTTGGGTTAAGAACAGGTGATGAAGTGTTTGGAACTATAAGAGCACCGTTAAGAGATAATGAGAAGTATTTCGGATTGTTGAAAGTTTTGAAGGTAAATGGAAAGGAATTTACGGGGAATTTGCAGAAAAGACCGTCTTTTGATAAACTCACACCTATGTTTCCAACTGAAAAGTTCAGCCTAGAATATTCAAAAACGGATATTGATACAAGAATAATAGATATATTCGTTCCGATAGGTAAGGGACAAAGAGGTATAATAGTATCACAGCCTAAAGCAGGGAAAACAACAATACTAAAGAAGATTGCTACAGCAATCAGGAAAAATCACCCCGATGTCATAATATTTATACTTCTTATAGACGAAAGACCTGAAGAAGTTACAGATTGGAAGAGATCTTTAAGAGGAGTTCAAGTAATAAGTTCAACTTTTGATGAAGAGCCTTTTAGACATAGCATAGTTGCGGAAATGGTTTTAGAAAGAGCAAAAAGACTAGTTGAAGATGGCAACGATGTTGTAATATTACTTGATAGTCTTACTCGTCTTACAAGAGCATATAACCTTATAACTCCGCCATCAGGTAGGGTGATGTCTGGCGGTATTGAGGTGGGTGCTTTTTACAAACCTAAGCACTTTTTTGGATCCGCTAGAAAGGTAGAAGAAGGTGGTAGTCTAACGATCATAGCTAGTGCTTTAATAGATACTGGTAGCAAGATGGATGAGGTAATATATGAAGAGTTTAAAGGAACAGGTAATATGGAAATACATCTAGATAGAAACCTGGCAAACAAAAGAATATTCCCTGCTATTGACCTAAAACTTTCAGGAACTAGAAGAGAAGAACTACTACTTCGTGAGGATGTTCTAAATAAAATGTGGCTACTCAGAAGAGCATTAAATGACTTTTCAAATGAGGATATAATTCAAAAACTAACAGAAGTCCTACAAAAGACTAAAAATAACGAAGAGTTTTTATCAAATCTACAAAGCTTCTAGGGTGTTTTATGGATATCTCCCGGTGTAAGGTAATGGTTCCCGGTAGTAGTGCTAATGTAGGTAGTGGTTTTGATGTATTTGGGCTGGCAGTTAGCATATATTCCTACTTTTCATTACAGAATAACAATGAAATAACCTACATAGGTAGAGACGATATAGACAAAGATTTAGCGAAAAATACTGTCTTTACATCATTCTCACGAGTCCTTAAGGAATTTAAACAGGATGTTCCAAAAGTAGGAATATGGATAAAGAATCACATACCGATAAAGCGTGGACTTGGTAGTAGTTCGGTAGCAATAATAGGGGGGCTATCACTAGGCTATGTGTATCTGTTAAGTAGAGGTTTATTAACAGAAGAACTTTCAAATTTTAACACTTTTAAGGAAAGAATAATACTTCCTCTAGGTGTTGAAATAGAAGGTCATCCTGATAATATAACACCATCAGTTGTTGGAGGATTTACAGTATCTGGTATAGATGGAAGCATGAAGTATTACAAGGTTAGTGTCCCTGAAAATTTACACTTTGTTTTCGTTATACCAGAATTTGATGTTTCAACACAATCAGCAAGAAGCGTATTACCAGAAAAGTATGAAAGAAAAGATGTTATATCTAACATAAGATCTGCTATTAGTCTTATACTAGGTTTTATAAACAATGATCCTGATCTGATTTCAGTAGGTCTTAATGATAGATTACATCAACCATATCGCTCAAACCTGTACAAAGGGTTTGAGAAGCTTCTGAAATTGTCCAAAAATGAAGTCTCTGAAAGATTTATAGGTAGTTTCGTATCTGGCAGTGGTCCTACAATATGTTGTGTGTTTTACTCTCAACCGTCGTTTAGTGAAATAGAGAAGTTAAGAGATTTTTTAAAACTCAATAACCTAACATCTTATGATATCCAGATACTGTCTGTGGATAACTATGGAACCAGACTCATAGAAACATAGTTTTGTTACTTGAGAAATTAAGATTAACCATTAACACTCTACAAATTTTAATTACTGTTTTTCACATGGGAAGTAGGGAAGAAACTAGAATTTATTTTGGTATAATAAGATAATTGTAGGAAGTAGATAGGGACTCGTAATCCGATTTATCCGTTTAAACTTTTTGTCAATTGGTAAATGTTTAACTTATGTTGAGTTTTGGGAACTTTTATGACAAGTTTGAGATGTATAATGAATACAATTCTTCAAGTATGTTAGGATTGCCGATGACATAATCATTCCTTATAGGAGGTAGTATTTTGAGAGAGACGTTAACGAAAGGAGTAACCACTAGAGATCCCTTTCTCATAATGTTTATGGTTCCCTTTATTACCACTGGTAGTATGTCTAGCCCTGTATTTTCTGCTATGATAAGAAATCCCTTTTTGAACTTCTGAAGTCTTCCATCGCTTGACCTTGTTCCTTCTGGAAATATCGTAGGACTACCATTGATTTTCTTTGAACCTTCTTTAACTGCATTTATTGACTCTCTTATTTTCTCTCTAGGTATGGATATGTAACCCATTGACTTCATAAACTGACCTATGATTGGTATCTTAA
Organism: Spirochaetota bacterium; assembly: GCA_025061835.1. NCBI lineage: Bacteria > Pseudomonadati > Spirochaetota > Spirochaetota bacterium. Next base: position 131,940 of record JANXAC010000001.1, on the reverse strand, counting down.
ATACAGACTCTTTTGAAACCCACACTATCCTCAAAGGCAGTTTAGCAGATAAAGTTACAATATCAAAAGCACTCTGATGGTTAGAAATAACAACATAATTCTTTGTATTCTCTATATTTTCAATACCTTCAACATTAACTTTAGTAAAAGTGACAGTTAGTATGCAGTTGAAGTATAACTTCTCAAAGTAGTGTGCAACCCTTTTGGAGAAAAAACTAATAGTAATAGCGGTTAGTCCTATAACGATTGTGAGAATAATGACTGTTGGTAAAAGAACAAGGGTATATGCGATTTTGAGTAATTCAATAACAGTTTTCACCTTAAGATTATTCTTACTATGATGGCATCTAGATTTCAATTAAATCTACAAAATACTGAGGATGGCTTGTCAAATGATACTTATGACCCAAAAAACTCCTCAATCTTATCAATGTAATTCTTTGGATTTTCTTCAACAATCTTAATTATAGCACTTCCTATTATTGCTCCATCGCAAAAGTTCTTTACTTCCCTCGCAGTCTTCATATCTCTTATACCAAATCCAATAGCAACAGGTATATTTTTGAAAGATTTTATATTCTTCACAACCTCTTCTAAAAGTTTTAAATCCAATCTTTCTCTGATACCTGTAGTTCCATAGGAACTAACTAGGTATATGAAACCACTTGAGTTTGAAACTATCTTCTTTATTCTATCTCTTGAGGTATTAGGAGCAACAAAACCTACTATCTTAAGGTTATACTTCTTTAACAGTGGATTAATTCTAATTACTTCCTCAACATTTATGTCAGGTATTATGAGACCATCGGTACCGACGGATGATAATTTCTGAAGATTTGCTTCAAGATTTGCATAGATTGGATTGTAGTATCCCATCGCAAAAACAGGAATATTGAATTCAGATTTTAAGATGCTTATGAATTTCACGATATGGTTAATGTTTATTCCATTCTCAAGTGCTTTTTGAGTTGAGAATTGTATAACCTCACCATCTGCAATCGGATCGGAGAAGGGGATACCTGCCTCTATCATTTGAGCAAATTTGTTTTTAACTATAAACCTTGCTATTTCAACGCTCTCCTCAAAAGAAGGGTAGCCAACGGTAAGATAAACTATCGTTGGTTTGGTATTAGAAATCCATCTTTCAAGACTATCCATTACGAAAGAGATGTTATCTTAACCTTTGTAAGGTGTGGTCTAAAACCATACTTTCTTCGCCAATTAACTTTGTGTCTGTATTTGAAGACTACGATCTTTTCTCCTTTGAAGTTTTCTTCAACGATACCCTCAACTTTCTTACCCTTAACATAAGGTTGTCCAAACTCTATGCCTTTGTCTTCAACGACGGCAAGAACCTTGTCAAACACAACTTTACTACCCTTCTCAAGATTTAAGTTATCTACTGTAATGTAGTCTCCTTGCTTTACTTTGTATTGCTTACCCTGAACCTCTATAAGGTAGTACATAATCTTACCTCCTCATTTATCCAATATAAACTCATATAATAAGAAAGGAAATTCTTCCTTTAGTTCTCTATAGCTGATATTTTTGTTAGTTATATTACATATCTCTAAAAGTTTTTGATAGACTTTTGAGTAAACCTCTACATCATTTGTTTTGTCTATTTTGTAGATGTTGCCTATGAAAGTTTTATATATGAATTTTATGACATTATCAACTATCAACCTCTCTAATGATCTTGGAAGGTATGAGTTCAAATCAATAGCGAGACTAGATATGTGTATAGGAAGGTCACTGTATTGTATTAGCGACCAAGATATGTGTTCTAACAGTTCGGAGAGATATTCCGTCTCACTGATATGTATTTTTGAATTACTCATCACAGTTCTGACTACCTTGTTGATGAGCCTAGAAGAGTTGAATGAATTTATCTTGTTCTTTAGTTTTTCAGATAGGAAGTTTCTTAAAGTCAAGGGGTCTTCCGAAAATGCTCTTACATTGTTCTCAATAATATTTCTATCTCTGTCTAGTGCGAAAATACCGAATAACTTTACCTTGATTTTATTTCCTAACTTCAAAGGTTCATCATAGATAGAGTTATAGTAATTTTGTAGTGTATTCTTAAGTTTGTTATCAATAGGAAGTTCAATCTCCTGAGAAATCTTCTTTGACTGCAGATGTTTAGCAGTTTCTGGAAAAAGCTCTAGAGGTAGAATAACTAAAACATAGTGACTACCTTCTTCAAATTCTACTATCATCTCAACTACATAGTTATTGAGGTTCTTGTCGTCAATATGTCTTTCAACCCTACTTGAAGAGAAAAACAGATTTGTTAGTTCTTCAAAGTCTATTGTTTCAGCATTCAGACTATAAGAGACAAAACTTATGTTTTTGATCTTTTCTATTAGCTCATTCTCATCTTTTGGTATCAAAGAAGTCTGGCTAGAAACCTTGACAGTGAATAATACTGTATCATTTTCTGTCTGTCCAGGTATTTTTATTATACTATTACTCTTATTTCTATACCTCCTTATTATCTTAGCTTTATCTACAGGATATGGATGTCTTTTCTTGGCTTCTGAGATTACTCTGTCTTCCAGCATGTCTTCAAATGCTCTATAAATCTCTTTTGAGTATCTCTGCTTCAGCACCTCTAAAGGAACCATCCCTTTTCTGTATCCTGGGATGTTAGCATTCTTTCTCCAAGTATCTATTACCTTATTTTCTATCTCCCTTATCTCATCTTCTGATAGATCCACATTATAGAGGAATATACCTAGTTCTCTCTCCTCTGACTCTACTTTCATATTCATATATTCTGAAGATGTTGAGAGTACCATTTCAAATTTGTTTGAAAAACCTTAAATCAGATGTAGAGATATACTACAAGTTATCATCAAATAATTTTATTCAAGATGTTAGACTATAGTATAATATTTTATGAGGAGGTAGAACTATTTATGAATAAATTACCAGTAGTCTTACTACTTGTAGTCTTATTAATTACACTAGGCATGCAATCCGATGCAGAGATTGTTATAACCTCATCCTTGAAAGCATACTCACATTTATTCTTAACTAATACTCTATTCTACTCTGACATACTACTAGATATAAATGGCGGGAATAAGTATGGCGGTGGGATAATCCTTACACCTATATCCTATGGTGACATATCTAATGTTTCGGTGATTGTAGAGAAAGTAGAGTTTTTTGTGGATGTATTTAATATTTTCAAACTTTACTACTGGTATGGAAACAAGGAATATCTTGGTTATTTATCATCTTTACAGACGCGCTTCTATCAGTTGTCAGAATACTTTGACTTCAAGGGATGGTATGTCATAACTGGGACTGGTTTAAATCTTGATCTATCGTTGTTATCAGATGCAATATTGATAAGTTCCTATATCTACAGAAGTCCTTTTGAACCAGGAATAGGTTCATTGGGACTTAAGTTGGTTGGTAGATACAGAGATGTTCAACTCTCAATATTTTCAGGAATATCTGAAGGATTCTTAAGAGGAGGAGTTGAGCTTAAAACATTTTTTAGATCTCTTAATGCTTATATAGTTGCTGGGATTGATAGTATAAGTTTGACTAACATATCACTAAGTTCAGATAGGTTATATGCTCTAGTAGAACAGAGATTAAATTTCTATTCTGCAGATAATTCATGGGGTTTTGAAGAGATATTAACACTATTAGTCAAACCTCTAATATACAAAGGATTACAAAGAACGAATGATATTTCGGATGTTGATATAAGGTCCATTATAGGATTATCATTCTTTAGAAGTATAATGATAGGTGCTGAAGGTATAATCAGTATTTACAACATTTTACAACCAGTTACGCTAATATCTATTTCATCAGAACTAGGCGCTTTTATAGGTTTTGAGAATAACAACATATTGATAAAACTACAACCAATATTTCTTGTTTTAAATACTTCTACTAATCAGTTGCCATCGTTCAGAGTGTCTTTGCTAGGAGAGCTAAGGTTTTAGGAATGAACAAGATAAAATTACCACCTCAATACAAAGATTATTATCACTTGAAGGAAGAAGACCTTGAAAGACTTAATCGCCATATAGAACATTTTGAAAAGGATCAAAGGAGGAAGAAATACCTGAGGCGTTGGATATTCATGCCGTTTATAGCAATAGTAATTGTAATGTTCCTATTGGGTGTTGTAGACTTGAACGACATAAAAAATCTTTTTGTGCGTGATAACTTTCTTATAAAAGATGTTATTGAAGGAGATAACTTTAAATATAACATAAGAATATCAAGACCACACAGAGATAAAGTTAGTATAATATTTGAACCTGTATTACCAAATAGTATCACAATTGAGATAACCAATAAATATGGGAGTAGAAGAATTCTAACACCCATTGATGTCAGTGTCACCGATATTCGTTATGATACACATATAACAATCATCTACGACGGCGGTAGCAAAACAATTAATATTGAAAATCTCAAAGTTATGGAATAAAATAATCCTGTGATTGAGGAGGACTTTGATTATGGGCATTAACGGTGTATTGAAGATAAGTTACCTAGGACATTCTTGTTTCCTACTTGAGACAGACAAAGGAACTAGAATTCTTACTGACCCTTTTGATAAATCTGTTGGTTATAACACTGAACCAGTGGAGTGTAATATAATAACAATATCACACGAACACTTTGACCACAGTAATGCTAGGATGGGACTGGGTATGCCAAGAGTATTCAAGGGAGTAAATAATGGTAGTTGGGTAGGTATTGATACAAACTATATGGGAATAAGAATATTTAATGTTTCAGTATATCACGATGAGAGTATGGGTAAAGACCGAGGTAAGAACTCAATATTTGTTCTTGAATTCCATGATACAGCAGTTCCGTTGAGAGTCTGTCACTTAGGAGATCTAGGACATGACCTTAAGCCAGAAGATATAACCAGAATAGGGAAGGTTGATGTCATTTTTGTCCCTGTAGGAGGATATTTCACTATTGACGCTAGAGTAGCCTCAAATATTGTATTCAAGATATCACCAAAAGTTGTGATACCTATGCATTACAAAACAAATATAACACAGACATGGAATATAGACCCAGTTGATAAATTCTTGGAATACTTTGAGAACAAAATTAGGGTGAATGACTGGAACTATTTCATTCAACCATCAGATCTTCAGTATGACAAGTTGGTTCTAGTTATGGACTATAGGAAATAGATACTGAATTGAAGACTAAAGGATCTTTATAATTCCTAGAGATATGTCATCATCATAGTTTGGGTTCTCAACCTTGAAGTTTTTGAGAGTAGTAAGTAGAATCTGACTTATACCATAGGAAGAAAGGTGATAGTTCTTGCTCACGATATCAATAATCCTATTTTCACCAAACATATCTTCATTGCTATTAACCGACTCTGTGATACCATCAGAATAAACAACAATCAAGTCCCCCTTCAGAATAGGAATTTCGGATTGCTCATAAGTAACATTATCATAGATGCATAGCGGTAATCCTTTGTTATAAAGAGGTATAACATCACCGTTTCTTATTAGCAATTGTTGTCCGTGTCCTGCGTTAGAGAACTTAAGCGTCATTTTTTCAATATCTATTAAACCGAAAAATAGTGTGGAAAACATGCTAGTTTCAGAATACTGGAATACTATTGAGTTTGATGCTTCTAAAACTCTTTTCGGCTCTTTGAATTCAAAGGATAATGCTTTTAGAGTTGATTTTACTGCTGCCATAAATATTGAAGCATGTAATCCCTTTCCAGAAACATCTCCAAGGAAAAAGCATAACTTGCCATCCGATACATAAAAAACATCATAGAAATCACCACCTATCACCTTATAAGGTTCAACATAGAAATAAACATCCAATTTAGTCCCGAAATCAAAATTGGATGGTAACATTTCCATCTGTATTTTTCTCATCACTTCTAACTCTCTATCTAGTGCCTTCTTCTCTATCTCTCTCTGATAGGTTCTTATGCTTTCATAGACATAACCTATCTGATTAGCTATCAACTGCAAAAGTTCAATATCTTCTTTCTCAACTTTGCCTAAACCATCAGGGATTTCAGTTATATTTAAAACACCTACAATATCATTATGAGTCCTTATGGGGAAAATCATAAATGAGTTTGCCTTATACCTTGAGGATTTGTTAGGTCCGAATATGGGGTCTATATCAACATTCTCCATCAATATATGCTTACCTTCTTTATACGATACAACCGCAGGACTTTTAAGGTCGTCAATGCTGACCCATAGGGAATCCATAATCTCTTCTTCCAAACCTACTGAAGACACAACCTTCAATATTCTTTCTTTTTCATCAAAGGTCATTATTGAAATTTTTTTTGCCTTGGTTATCTCAGACACAGTTTTGATTATACTTTGGAAAACTTCTTGCGTATTTTGTATTGAGGATATAGTTGAATTACTTATATTGTATAGATATTCTAGTTCTCTAGCTCTATCTTTTATCTTCTTAAGCATTATGGCGTTGTTTATAGCTATTACTGCTTGTTCGGCAAATATTCTCAAAAGTTCTAGTTCATCCTCTGTAAAATCACTGTTATCTACCTTATTCACGATCTCAATAACACCTATAGACACTCCATCCTTTACCAGAGGGACACCTATTATTTTCTGTGTTTTAAGACCTGTTATCTTGTCAATCTGACTGAAGAAACGAGGATCATTCGCTGTATCATTGGATATTACAGGGTTTTGAGTTGAAAATATATATCCTGCTATGCCTTTATCCACAGGTATCTTCAATCCTTCTAATTTATCTTTGCCATCACCATGAACAACCTTGAAACTCAAAAAATTTTTGTCATTATCAATCAGAAGGATTGATCCACCCGATGCGTTAAATAACTCCCTAGCAGATAACAAAATGTTTTCTAAAATATCTCTCAAATCATAATACGAATTTATCTTTTTGTTTATCTCAAGAATTCTTGACAGATTGCTACTTGTTTTCTCCATTTTCCTGTTCATATCTTTTGAGTTCCTCCCTCAGGGCTTTCTCAAGCGAAGAGAATAATTCCTTATTCCTTTCACCTGTTTGTATAAGATGGTTATGTGTCTCTATAAGTAATTTAAGCTCAACGATATCTTTTTGGATATTAGCCTGAACATCTTTGTATTTGCCTATAACATGAACATCTATATTAGTTATCTTTAGTATATCTATAAGATCCATAGAAGATAGTATCTCTATTATTTTCGGGGGAGGATTTAGAATAAATAAAGAACCTTTCCCACTGTTGGAGAGCTTCTTATCAAAAACTACCATCAGTCCTATGAATGTGCTGTCAAGATGTGTAGCTTTGGATAAGTCAAAGTAAATATTAAGTTTCTCATACTCTTGAACTAGTTTTTCTAAATCTTCTTTTAGGTCTCGGCAATACTCAACCACCCCCTTACCTATAACCTTCACTAAAATACCATCAGAGGTAAAATGTATAGATATGCTTGAACTAGTCATAAATTTACCTGAACCTATCTAGTATTATTTAAGAAATACATCCTAATTTCAAAAATAACAATTTAGTAAGATAAAGTCAAAGAGCCTTCAAGTATTTTTTTAAATTTCTTGTGAAATGAACCAATAGTTCATACAAAATTAGTTTATGGAGAGAGTTTTGAGTGGAATGCGACCTACTGGGTACCTACACCTTGGTAACTATATTGGAGCACTCAAGCAATGGGTAGAATTACAAGATAAGTATCAGTGTTTTTATATGGTCGCCGATTTACACGCAATGACTACAGATTTTGACAGAAATATAAACCTTAGAGAACTTACTTTAGAGATGGTTATAGATTGGCTTTCGTCAGGAGTAGACCCTAACAGGAGTGTTGTCTTCGTTCAATCAATGGTTCCAGAGCATTCAGAACTTTTTGCAATCCTTTCAATGATAACTCCAATAGGCTGGCTTGAGAGAAATCCTACTTATAAAGAAACTAAAGAAAATCTACAAGACAGAGACCTAAACAACATTGGTTTTCTAGCATACCCTGTCTTACAAGCAGCCGATATTGTGATCTACAAGGCAACCAGAGTTCCAGTTGGTAAGGATCAATTGCCACACCTTGAGATAACCAGAGAGATTGTAAGAAGGTTTAACTATCTCTTCGGAGAGGTATTTCCAGAACCGCAACCAATTCTAGGTGAGGTAGCACATGTCTATGGAACTGATGGTCGCAAGATGAGTAAAAGCTACAATAATGCAATCTACTTTAAAGATAGCGAGGAAGAAATATACAACAAGATCAAGATAATGGTTACTGATACGAATAGGATAAGAAGGTCTGATCCTGGTAATCCTGACAATTGTAAAACGTTTCCTCTGTACAAAATATTCTACCAAGAGATTCTTGACACAGTGATTGATGAATGTACATCTGCGAAGATAGGGTGTGTAGAATGTAAGGATAGAATAGCCAAGAAAGTAATAGAAAAACTCTCACCTATAAAGGAAAAAAGGCGATACTACGAAAAAAATATTGATGAAGTTATTGATATACTAAAGGAAGGCTCAAAAAAGGCTAGAGAAATTGCAAGAGAAACTATGGAAGAAGTTAGGGAAGTTATGAAAATGAAGATATAAGGAGGTCTATATGAATGTTTTGGTAGCAGGAGGTGCCGGGTATATCGGTTCTCATGTTTGTAAGTTGCTTTCAAAACAAGGCTATAATGTCATAATATATGACAACTTATCTCACGGTTATGAATTTCTTGCAAAATATGGTAAGCTTGTTCTTGGTGATATAGGTGATAGAAAACAATTAGAACTTACCTTAAGGAACTACAAGATTGATATCGTGATGCACTTCTGCGCTTACATTGAGGTAGGTGAATCAGTTCAAAACCCAAGAAAGTATTACCAGAATAACCTGTATAATGCTTTAAACCTTTTTGATACTATGCTTGATGTTGGAGTGGATAAAATAATATTCTCATCAACCGCTGCAGTATATGGAATGCCAGAGAATGTTCCTATAGATGAAGAAGAAGTGAAAAATCCTATAAATCCCTATGGTAGAACAAAATGGATGATAGAGCAGGTTTTAAAAGATTATTCTGATGCACACGGACTTAAGTATGTTGCGTTTAGGTATTTTAATGCTGCTGGTGCAGACCCTGATGGAGAACTAGGTGAAGCACACGAGCCTGAAACACATCTTATACCCCTCATTTTAGATGCTGCACTAGGAATCAGAAAGTCAATAAAGATATTCGGAACTGACTACCCTACCCCAGACGGAACTTGTATAAGAGACTACATTCACGTAAATGACCTTGCAACCGCACATATAAAAGGTATTGAATTCCTATTTCAAGGTAATAGCTCAAACTACTTCAATCTAGGTAATGGAACAGGCTTTAGCGTAAGAGAAATTATAGATACAGTCAAGAAAGTTACGAAGATTAACTTCCCAGTTGAAGAAGTTGAGCGAAGACCTGGAGATCCACCCATCCTAATAGCAAAGAGTGACAAAGCAAAGAAGGTTTTGAACTGGACACCAGAATATGGTATTGAAGATATAATTAATCACGCTTGGAATTGGCACAGAAAGTTAAGAAACAAGTAATTCAAAGCAAATCTGAAAACTTCGATATAATCGTTGGAGTGCAAAGGATACCTTCACAAATTTCAAGTTATCTTGAATTACCATATAGCCTAAAGATTTTAAAAGGAGTTCCTTGAACTCTAGAAGTAAAATAGAGATTCAGTGTACAATATCTCGGACTACTGTAAAATAACTAACACAAAGATTTTGCCTCAAAGCAATCATCTCCTAGTTGCAAGAAATAAAACCTTAACTCAGTAACAAAGCCCCGAAACTCATATAAAAATTCATAACCAAGTGCATTTCTTTTGTTACAATATTTGAATACTTTAGTGCTGAATGAGCCTCTTAACTAAAAAACCGTCTAGAAGAAAGAGCAAGTTAGATAAAAATAGTTTAAGAACTTACCTGATCATCCAGTAGAAATCAAAATCTACTGACTGATTGAACCTAAAAAATTAGTATTCAATGTTGATAGAACTATAAACAGTGTTTGTAACTATCTGTGATGAGATTATTACTCTCTTGCTCTGAACAACAAGCGGTAGTATCTGTCGGATAAAAGGATTGACTTCCGAAGTGTTTATTCTAACAGTGTTGTTTAATGTAGGTTGCGAATTGATCACTACATTTATTGCTCCCTTATGCTCTTCTGTAAATTCTTTAACATCATTTGCTATATTCCTAACAAAACCTATTAGAATATCTCTATCAGTAGATACTATAAATCTGTTGAATATTACACCTACATAGAGATTATGGTTTTCTTTTATAGGTAGTCTGTAGAATGTTTTGTCAAAAATTGAGAACTTAAACACATCTCTTTTTCTAGCCATTTCTCTAGCCATTCTATCAATCGTCCTGATCATAAGGTTTTGGTCGTTTACTGAAGATACGAACATTATTTTGTTGTTGAGTTCGTTGTTATAACCGTATATAAAGAATGTTGAGGGACCTACAAGATTCGTGATTACTTCAATAGTGTTAACTTCAAACTCCTTCTCAAAGTTAGTAAGGATTTTGTATATTCCTAGATCAATGGTTCTCTCAAAAAAGCGAATGTTGGAAATGATATCTATCGGTCTCATCTTGAGGTCAATAATTATTGGAATACTATCCTTTTGAAATGTATAACTTATGTTGTCAAGCCTGAACGACTGATTTGTTATCTCAAGCATAACGGGAGTTTGAAAGAGTTCTAGTGAAATCAAGTTAGAAGATATTGTCTTCAACTTAACTACTAGGTAGTTCTCTGAAAATGCTAAAGGTATCTTGAAAGGAGTTATTGTGTCAAAAACAGGGTTTGACAGATATACATTATAGTCACTTGGAAGTTGTGATACCATACTTTTCTCAAAGTCCTTACCAGTCGCTATTATGTAGTCTCTCGTGAATGTAAAACTTGTGAATGCTAGTTTATAGAGTATATTTTGAAGTCTTACTATTCTCTCATCAAGGTTTGTTGTGCTTATCGGTAGTATTATGAAAGGTTGCCCCTTACGATTAAAGCCGAATCCAAACTCTCTATTTGTGCTAATTCCTATACTTTCAAGATTACTCAATTCAGTTATATCAACACCGAATATTTCTTCAAAATATGATTTTATAGAGCTCATAGTCTCGTTATAAGATCTTGGGAACATAAGCAAGATGAGATTTGACAAGTTCTCGTTAAAATACTTAAAACTCTGGAATTTTACAACTAGAGCAGGTTGTGATGGCAGGAGATTGTTTACGTTTGCGAATATTAATGCTTGAGTTGTAGTTAGAATCAACAAAATTCTCAGTACCAACCTCATAAAAACAAATATATTCAAAAGGTTTGAAGTCTTTCAAATTTATAAGCAATCTAGGTTTTTGTTTATAATTTTCTTATGGTTGGAATCATAGACTATGGAGCTGGTAATATAAGAAGTATGATTAACGCTATCGTTCGTGTTGGAAAGAGTATGGGGATTGAAGTTGTAGTTTCTTCTGATATAGAAGTCCTTAGGGCATCTAGTAAGATAATACTTCCAGGGGTTGGCGCTTTTGGAGATGTGATGAAAAACCTAAAGGAAAGTAAGATTGACGAGTTTGTTAGGGAATGGATAAGGAGTGGTAGAAAGTTTATGGGAGTATGTGTTGGGCTTCAAGTTCTTTTTGAGATTGGTTATGAAAATGGAACTTACGAAGGATTAGGGATTCTTAAAGGTGAAGTTGTTAGGTTCAGATTTGCTCAACCTATACCACATATAGGTTGGAATCAGGTAAATGTTAAGAAAGAAACTCTGTTTTTCAACTCTGAAGATGAAGGTAAGTACTTCTATTTCGTCCATTCATTCTATGCAAATCCTAAAGATAATACTGTGGTAAATACTACAACCGACTATAACGGAGAGGTCTTTACATCATCAATACTTGTTGATAACATTTTTGCAGTTCAGTTTCATCCAGAAAAGAGTCACAAGAACGGCGAAAATATCATTAGAAAGTTCCTACAGAATTTTTAGTATGGACATAAGGGAAATCATATCCAACATAAAGAGTCTCGTTAGGATAGAAGATGTTATAGGTAGATACATAAACCTAAAGAAGTCCGGTAAAAATTATATCGCAAACTGTCCGTTCCATAATGATAAGACACCTTCTTTTACTATCTCTCCAGATAAGGGGATATTCCACTGCTTCGGGTGCGGCAAGACTGGCGATGTCATAACTTTCGTTATGGAGATTGAGAAAATATCATTTATGGAGGCAGTTAGAAAGGTTGGAAAAGAAGCAGGAATCGATATTGATAGTTATCTGTCAAGGACATCTAAAAGTAGGTCAATAATCTTATCTCTAAAGCAACTCAATATGGAAGCACAGAAATTCTTCTACTACTACCTAACCAAAGGAGACAAACAAAAGATAGGAATAAACTACCTAAAAAGTAGGAAAATAGACTCAAAAACTGCAAAGAAGTTCAAGTTTGGTATGTCTCCAAACTCAAAAGATTTGTTGTATAGATACTTGAAGTCAAAATTCTTCACTGATGAGACGATCTTTGAGTCAAGACTTGTGGTTAGCACAACATCAGGACCTATAGACCTTTTGAGAAATAGACTAACATTTCCTATTGAAAACGAATATGGTGATATTGTTGGTTTTGCTGGCAGAACACTTTCAGAAGACACTAAAGAACCAAAGTATATAAATCTACCGGAGACACCAATATTCAAAAAAAGACAGATACTTTTTGGTTTAAACAACGCAAAAAATGCGATAAGAGAAACGGGAAGAGTTTTCTTGGTAGAAGGGTATTTTGATGTTATATCTCTTCACAGGAAAGGGATTGATAATGTTTGTGGGGTTATGGGAACTTCTCTTACGGTTGAGCAACTTAGACTGATAAGTAATATAGCCAAAGAGATATATCTATTCTTTGACTCTGATAATGCGGGGATAAACGCAGTTGAGAGAGCAGTTTTTCTTATAATGAACAACTCCGACCTTGATGTAAAGGTTGTAAAAGTTAGTCAGAAGGACCCAGATGAGTTTATCAAATTTTACGATAACAAGGGAGAGGTGATAGATGAAAAATTGTTACTATCTAATTCTATGAGTGTAATTGATTTCTTTATTGAGTCCTACAAAGATTTGATGAGTAGTGTTGATAAAAACTCAAGGATGTCTCTTGTTCTAAAATTTTTTTCGCTAATATCTGTGTTTAGAAATCTATACGACAAAGAAGAAGCGCTTAAAAAAGTCTCTGAAATGATGGGAATAAGTCAGACCATAATGCGTTCAGAGTTTGAGAAGTATCAAAATAGACAGCGTATTACCATTGATAACATTATGGTAAATTATTCAAGTCTTTCTCTTAACACTCTGGAACTTATACTCGCTTACATGATATCCAAAAACAACATTCTCATAGAGACACTAAAGTCGGAAGTAGATATAAGTGATATAAGAGATGAAACTGCTAGGTCATACTTATTCTTTCTTGAGAATTACCTTATAAGTGAGGAGATAGATGATGAGACTATAAATCAACTTTACCTACTACAGTCTGAAGTTGAGTCAAAAGTCGCTGGATTTGTAAGGACTTACTCCGAAAACCTAAAGGAAGATTTTGACTTCCTTCTAAGTCTCTACAAGATAAAGAACATAAGGGAGAGGAAGAGAGAAATTCAAGCAATAATAGAGAGAGTATCAAAAGATACAACGGACCAAGAGATACTTGAAGAATTGCTAGAGGAGAAGCATGTCCTTGCGATGGAGGAGAAAAAGATAAAAGAAATTAAGAAGATAAGTTATTAGGTGTCTCTTTGTCTATCTAACACGACAAAACGAAGTTAAATCAGAATAGTTAGCAAGACAGGTAGTGTAAATTGTGTAAGTTTAGTATATGTTAGTGTATCTAAAACTAGTAGAGATAGATTGAAAATTCTTAGGAAATTTCAGGTTTTCTTGGAAAACAAAATTCTACGAAGCTCTTGTATTTAAGACTTGTTTAATTCTTCTGTACCTATTGTTTCAAACATTGAGTTTGTTCAAATTTATACGAAAATTAGGATTAGTTGTGATTTGGAGGTAGTTATGGTCAGGTCGCTCTGGACTGGAGCATCTGGGATGATAGGAGGACAGTTTAACATAGATGTTATATCAAACAACCTTGCTAACATTAACACAACTGGCTATAAAAGAAGTAGAGCAGAGTTTGAGGAATTACTCTATCAGACACAGCGAATGGCAGGAACTCCTTCTTCTGAACTTACAATCTATCCTGTGCCGATACAGGTTGGACTTGGTGTTAAACCTTCGGCAACATTCAAGTTTCACACACAAGGAGCACTACAGAATACTGGTAACAAACTTGATGTAGCGATAGCAGGTGAGGGATACTTCAGAATAGTGCTACCTGATGGAACATACGCATACACAAGAGATGGTTCATTTAAACTGGACTCAAACGGAGAATTACTAACATCAAACGGGTATAGGTTTGACCCTCAGATAGTATTTCCAGAAGGTTTTAGATTTGAGAGTATAAAGATACTTGATAATGGGATGGTGTATGCTAAAGTTTTTGACTCAAACGATGAGATTGAAGTCGGTCAAATAAAACTCTACAGATTTACAAACCCTGCCGGACTTGACAGTATTGGTGAGAACCTTTTCAGGGAAACACCTGCTTCAGGTCCTGCTTACGAAGGAATACCTTCAAAAGATGGTTTTGGGAAACTTCACCAAGGTTTTCTTGAAATGTCAAATGTAAATGCAGTTAGAGAGTTTGTTGATATGATAGTAGCACAGAGAGCTTATGAGTTTAATTCAAAAAGCATCCAAACAACCGATAGTATGCTTGGAACTGCAGTTAATCTGAAGAGATAAATTATGAGCCTTTATAGGCAAATCCTTAAACTTAATTATTCGGTAAGAAGAAGACTATTTATACAACAACTACTACTGGCACTTAAAGAACTCGGACCTATCACCATAGCCCTAATATCTCTAGTGATGATAATAGTGTCTCTATACAGTATTATCTCAAACCTAATTCCTTCACTTGTATCAAAAAGTGATGAATATATCATACATCTTTTTTACAGAAGATACTTGGGTATTGATGTATCACCGATACAAATTAAAGAATACAAAGTAGTTAAAGGAGACACACTACTAAGTATATCAAAGAAGTTAGGCACTTCCATAAGCACACTAGTGAGTCTTAATGTTTTGTCATCGCAATCTTTGGCGGTTGGAAAGAATCTTCTTTATGCGGAAGAAGATGTTGTAAAGTATAGGAAGGCTGGTAGTTTCTCTGTATTTGATGTTGCGAGTAAGTATAATGTTCATCCATTTGAAGTGTTCATAGCAAACGGCTATAAAATGCATTTCAAGAATGAATGTCTAGTTCCGGGAGTAGAATTGAGTTGGCGGGAGATTACTGATATGCTTGGTATAGGTTTTTTGAAACCACTTCTAGGTAGATTTACATCTGGTTATGGGTATAGGATACATCCAGTTTTAGGCCTCCGTAGATTCCATTCAGGTCTTGACATATCCGCACCTTACGGGTCTCCTGTGAAATCTGCAATGTATGGAATAGTTGAAAAAACTGGATACGACGAAGGATATGGATACTTCATAGTCATAAAACACAGTTCATCAACTAAAACGCTATACGGACATCTTTCTAAAATACTGGTAAAAGAAGGCCAGAGAGTAAGTAGAGGACATATCATAGGAAGAGTAGGTGATACAGGTATGACAACAGGACCACATCTACACTTTGAGGTCATAAAAAATGGAAGAAAGGTGAATCCTAAAAGGTATATAGTTAGATAACTTATACTTTCGTAAGTAGATATGTCTATTGTTGGATAATCATTGTTTATTCCCATAAAGATTAATTCCAAGTTTGATTAAATATGTTGATCTGCCAAATTCTAGAACCTATAGAGTCAAGATGAAAAGTAGATAGATATGGATATATCCGATTAAAATTTCTTGGGAGGTTGTTTATGAGAAATGTAGTTTTAATCTTTCCGGGACAGGGGTCTCAATCGGTTGGAATGGGTAAGGACATCTATGATAGGTTTGATTATGTGAGAGAGATGTTCAAAACTGCTAGTAATGTAATAGGAGTAGATATGGAGGAGATAATATTTAGAAGTAGTGAAGACACACTTAAAGACACGTACAACGCACAACCAAGTATATTCCTAATCTCTGCTTGTATGTTAGAGGTTATAAAGAGAGAGATTAAGGATATGAATATTATCGCTGTTGCGGGGCATAGTCTAGGTGAATACTCTGCTCTCTACTCATCAGGAGTGTTTTCGTTTGAAGATGGTGTGAAGATTGTGAGGAAGAGAGGAGAACTTATGTCCAAGGCAGACCCTGAAGGTAAAGGTGGTATGGCAGCAGTTATAGGACTAGCACCAGAGAAAATAAAAGAAATATGCGATAAACTCACAGACCAAGGTAAGTATGTAGAACCAGTTAATTACAATGCACCTGACCAGACTGTTATATCCGGTTATAGATCAGCTATACAAGAAGCAACCGAACTACTCAAGTCTGCTGGTGCTAAAAGAGTAATTGAATTAGCAGTATCTGGAGCATTTCACTCAAAGCTTATGGAAGCTCCAGCGAAAGAATTTAGAAAGTTTCTAGAAACCATAAACCTATCTTCACCATCCATACCAGTGATAGCAAACTACAACGCAAAACCATACCCATCTTCAAAAGAGGAAATGTTGGATATTACGGAAAAACAAATGTACTCACCCGTTCTATGGACGAGCATAGTTGAGTATATAAAATCACTAAACCCAGATCTTGTAATAGAAGTTGGTCCCGGACAGGTTTTGAAAGGATTAGTAAAAAAGACTGTTCCTGAAATTAATGTTAGCACTTTTAGTGAATTAACTTTCTAATTTTCTTGAGTGTTAGATTTTTTAGTATAATTTTAATGTAATATGAAACTAAGTTTTTCACCAATTAAGGTAGTTATTCTAATAGTTCTAATGTATTTTCTTGTCATAGGTCTTGCTAACATACTGGTTAATTCAAACAAGGATGTATTAATGGAGCAACTTGAAACTTTTGATATATATGCAAAGGTTAAGAGGGTGGTAATTACTCCAGATCTTTTAGTAAGGGTAGAGGGTGTTGAAATTTCTAATTCTGACTTCATAGTGACCTTGAAGGATATTGAATTAATGATTGACGTAAGAAAGTTAATTTTAAGAAGAATACCAATAAGTTATTTGTATACATCCAATGTAGTAATACAACTACTATCAATTAATTCTTCAACTACTGGGACAAATCAGTTTGAAAGAAAGTATATTTACGATATTCTAAATCTACTGCAAGGCTCTAGATTTAGGTTCAATGATATTACTATTATCACTGAAGGTATTCGTGTAGGAATAGATAATACATCTATTAATGTGATAGATGGTAATGTTGTATTTGATGTCTTGACTCAGATAAAGTTGGATCTTAACGAATCTACACCAATACTACAATCTACACTTGAGTCGTCGGGTATAATAACAATAGATAATCAGGGAAACATAAGCAACCTAAACGGTTTTTTGGTTTTCACGAGTAATCATTTGTTTAATATAGGTATTGTAGATGTCAAGGTTCATCTTTCAAAACAGGATGATAGAATAGTAGGAATATTTCTAGATCCAGACTACTACGCATATATGGAACTTTCTTCCGAAAACATAAAGTTTGAAATTCAAGTTTATGACCTTCTCGACAGGCTCTATCCTGTGAGTTCTTATCTATCCGCACTGATACCACCAGAATTCGCACCTGATGTTGAAAACATGTTTAAAAGTATTTTAAAGGACTCAATTATTACTTTTAACCTGTCAAGTGATGGAACTTTTCTAAATGTAATCTCCACGAATTTCTACATATACTACAAAAGACTTGATGAAGATACTACTCTAAAAGTAAGGTACAGAAATACGAACAGTAAGAGGTTGTCTATTGACCTTGAGAATAGAGTTTTGTCGTTTTCAATCAAAAACTTCTATTTAGGAAAATTAAAACTTGATGGATATTTCCTTTCGGAAGTTAAAGATAACATAAAAATTAACTCATCTTATATTGATATTGGTCCTGTTAAAGGGAGTTTGTTGAACGGGATGATTATAAATTCAAACAGGATTGTAGTTGTAAATAGTTACCTAGATGGAAGTATAAGATTGGATAAACTTGACGGAAGGATTGAGATAAAGGATAAGTTATTGTCTCAGATTTTAGGGAATATTCCTTTTCTAAACTCAAGTAATATTATAGTAGTTGTAAGTTTTTCAAACACTAATTTTCTTCTTTACATAAACGGAGAGAATGATCAAGTTATTGCTGATGTTAGGATTAACAATAACTTTATAAACATTAAGAGGCTCAACATTAAAAACCTTGAACTCTCACTAGAAGGAGAGATACTCTACAATTCAGACTATGCAACAGGTATAGTTAAACTCAAACGACAAAATATTGAGGATTACTTTAGAGTTACTGGTAATTCATCAAAAATTAGTCTGGTCTCTAGAAAGTATGGTAGTATTGATCTAGATATCAAAGCACTATTGGTAGAATTATCACTCAAAGACATACCTCTAGGAGATTTGACGCTTACGAAATTACAGGGTATAGTTGGTGATAATATAAATGTAGAAATTGGTCTGAAGTTTGGAACCTTTCATCTCAAGTCTGACCTAATAGGTAGTTTTGAGAGTATTGTAATAACGAATGGTTTTATCTATACCGAAACTAGAGCAATTGAATTCTCTGGTGACCTGAAAGTAAGTGATGGAGTGATATCTAGACTAAAAATAGGTGACTCAAGGATATTGGTTATTCTAGGACTTCCAGAAAGATTAGATATAATAGCAGACTTTAAAAAACTTCCATTAGCGTTTGGTGTTATATCTTGGATAGATGGTAGTTTGAGAACAAGATTAAACATGACAAAAAAACATCTCTATGAAATGATTGAAGAAATCATAGCAGACCTATATTTAAAAACTGAAGGTATATTCAACAGGGTTAGGCTAAACGCTTATAAGGATGAAAGTATTAAGATAAATGCTACAATTGTGAATTACTATAACATATTCTACTTATACACAGCATTTAACAAAAATTCATTGTCTTCAAGATTATACTTTAAGGAAAGGGTTGGGAATGCAAGGACGAGTAGGGACGCTATACAGATTACCGGGAGATTTTTAGAAGATAAGTTTGAGGGAAGTGTAAATGTTGATACACAAGGATTCTCGGGTCTTAATGAGAAATGGCAAAGAAGAATCGTTGTAGAAGGTAATGTTATCAAACTTGAAGGGACTGGAGATGGACTTAATATTTACAAGGATAATGACACCTTGACAGTATCTTACACAAGAGATAATGAAAAATTGTATGAATATAAAGCGGACATTCAAGAAGGAGTAGTTGATGGTTATTTGAACGGTAGGATACCAGTTGAATTCCTTATCGTTCCTGATTTTGTGGATGATATAGAAGGTATGTTGGAATTTGGGAAGACAAGAGTTGTCATAAAACCTGATGGATTGGATATGCATGGGTATGCAATTCTATCGCTAAAATCTATCAGGATCAATTTTATCAACTCAGTATTTAGTGTCCAAAGAGCGAATGTAGAACTACGAGATAGTAAAATCATAGCCAAAAACATACCGTTGTCAAGTGGTAATATTACCGTAAATGTATCCTCTGTTATAGACCTAAAGAATATAGGAGATCCATCGCTTGATATATCAATAGTTAATTTAAGAGGAAACTTGAGTTTAAACCTAGATTTAGGGGGAGGTCTCATAATTCAAGGACCTTCCGTAGCAAACCTTAATATAAGAGGTAGAGCAAATGCACCACAGATGAGTGGTAATATCAGATTACTTGATAGTTCAAAAGTATATTACTTTATCGTTCAAGTAAGTCAAACAGACGAGTTCTTTGGTTACAACTTCGCCCAGATAGCAGATTGGAATTTATCTATATCTATGACCAACTCGCACTTTGAATCTGAGGTTATAAACGGTAGAGTAGATTATGGGAATATAGTAGTAAAAGGTAGTTTTGCTAAAAACACACTACTCTTAACGGGGTCTGCTAACATAAGTTCTGGTAGTCTTATATATCTAGGTAAGAACTTCAACATTGATAACCTGAGAATAGTTTTTTCTGGGGAGGAGATGGATTTTGTTCCTTTTGTAAGTGGAACACTGTACACTTATGCTTTTGACAACAGAACGGAAGAGAATGTTAGGGTAATTATGGATGTATCTGGAAAGGCAACATCAATTAGGTCTTCGTTTAGGTCACAACCTGAAAGGAGCCAATCTGAGATAGCATCGTTACTAGGATTACCAACTGAATTAAGGGGGACTCTAAAACAAGGTATATCACTTATAGAGAAAGTTGGTTTGTATGAAGCGTTATCATACAATGTAAGAAGATATACGGGTCTTGATGTATTCACCTTTAGGTCACCGTTTGTATCAACATACTTCCTATCTCTTGTTGAGGGAAATCCTTTCTTCACATTTAGAGACATTATGAAAGGCACAGAATTAAGGATTGGTAAAAATATTATACCAAATGTATTACTTGAATATAGATTACTTATTGATACAGTTGGTAATGAAAGTGAATTTACTAATGTTATGTTGCACAATTTTGTTGTTAGTTGGTCTATTTACAATTTCTTCCTAGAATTCCAATACTCCTCATCACTAGTTGAAAACAAGCCTACATTTGAACCAAGGTTGAATGTAAGGTATAATAGAAGGTTTTGAAATTGAAATTCTTCAAACTTCGGTTGAAATTGAAAACTATTATTACTATTATTAATCCTTTATGTATGGCTAAAGAATTGCGAATAAAGAGAGTATCTTCCTTCATACAAAGCGAAATCTCAAAAATAATTTCTCAACTCCGAGATGAGAGAGTAAAAGGTATTATAAGCGTTTTTGATGTTGAGTTATCAAAGGATCTAAAATATGCAACAGTAAAGTTGAGTATCTTTTCAAGTGAAAAAGAAGATATAAAAAGCAGTATAAGGAGTCTTATAAAAGCAAAAAGCTTTATAAGAAGAAGTTTAGCAAAAACCTTGAAAACAATCCATTCACCAGAGATATTCTTTGAATTTATTAACCTAGACGAAAGTATGAAAGTGTTTGAAATACTAAAAGAGGTTAAAGGAGATTTAGAGTATGATAGTAAATGATAGGATCGCAAATTCGACTATTGAAGACATAAAGGAAATACTAAAAAAGGAAGATAAGTTTGTTATAACCTTTCACGTAAATCCAGACTACGATGCTGTTGGTTCATCTCTCTCGCTCTCCTATATACTCAAAAAACTCGGTAAAAAAGAAGTTTTAGTGGTTAGCGAAGAGAGAAAAGAGGTTTTTGAAAGGATATTCTCATTCATACCAACTTGGGACAGTATAAAGGGGGTTGAAGAACTGAATAATATAGATCTATCTAACTATGTTCTAGTAGTCCTTGACAGTGGTGAGAAGAAAAGAATAGGTAAAACCTTTCAGAAACTCATATCTCAATTTAAGACAGTTGTAAATATAGACCACCATCATGACAACGATATGTTTGGCGATTACAATCTAGTTGAACTTGAAGTAGTCGGAACTGGAGAAATAGTGTATAACATAGCAAAATCTCTAGGAGTAGAGATAGATAAGGATCTTGCTATGCTTATCTATCCTGCTATTGTAGGTGATAGTGGTTCGTTTAGGTTTGATTCGGTTAGACCGTATACACACATAATTGCTTCGGAATTACTCAAGACTGGTATAAAACCATCGTTCTTCACAATGGCAATGTTCCAAAACAAATCTCTGAACTTCATAAAGTTTGAGGGAGAAGTCTTTCTGAATATCAAAGCGTGTTGTGATAGCAAGATAGTTTGGGTTGTAATAACAAATGAGATGATGAAAAAGTATGGTGTATCCGATAATGAAACAGAACCTGTCGTTGAGGATATAGGTAGGATAAAGGATTGTGTTGTGTATTTCACCATAAAGGAAAAGGTAGAGAGAGGATTAATATCAGTTGCTTTAAGAAGCAAAGGTAATTTTGATGTTTCAGAGGTAGCGAAGAAACTTGGTGGTGGGGGACATAAAAATGCATCTGGTGTTACATTTGATCTGTCACTAGGTGTTGAGGAAGTTGAAAAGAGAGTATTAGAAGAATTAAAAAAGCACTTATGAGAATAGGATTAGCACAAATAGATACTATTGTCGGTAATATTGAATATAACTACAAAAGGATTATTACCTACACAAACAAAGCGTTAGATGAAGGATGTGATATCGTTTCGTTTCCGGAGTTATCCTTAACTGGTTATCCACCAGAGGATCTTCTTACAAACAGATCTTTTGTACATCTGCAACTTGGGTATGTAGATAAATTGAAAGAGGAAGTAAAAAACATAATACTAGTCTTTGGTTTCGTTAACCTTGAGAATGATATACTCTACAATTCAGCGGGTATTGTCTATAACGGCAGGATATACATTTACAATAAAACGAGGTTACCTAACTATGGTGTTTTTGATGAGAAAAGATACTTTGGTGAAGGTAACAAAGGGCTTGTTGTGGGTGTAGATGAGGGAAGAGTAAAGATAGGTATCAATATCTGTGAAGATATATGGTATCCCGAAGGTGTAATACTTGATGAAGTCGTAAAAGGTTATGCCGACATACTTATGAATATATCTTCTTCTCCTTACCACATCAGAAAGGGAAATGAAAGAATTGAAATGCTGAAGACCAGAGCGAGAGACTATAGAGTTTTAGTGACATACACAAATCTTGTTGGTGGTCAGGATGAACTAGTATTTGATGGAAATAGCCTAGTAATATCACCGGATGGCAACATATTAGTGAAGGCTAAATCCTTTGAAGAAGACCTGGTAGTAGTGGATATTCAAAGTGAAGAAATGACATCTAGAAGACTATTAGACCCAAGGTATAGGTTCCTAACAGAGAGATATAGACAAACATATGATGTCGAATACATACTTCTTGACTACAAACTGAAGAATAATACAGATAGGAAATACTTCTATTTTAAGCATGAAGAACAACCAGAGGAAGAAGAAATAATTCAAGCACTGCTGTTGAGTATAAAAGATTATGTTTCAAAGAATAACTTTTGTAAAGTTGTTTTAGGTGTTAGTGGAGGTATTGATTCTGCTCTAGTTGCTTACCTATGCGCTAAGGCGCTAGGTAAAGATAATGTTATTGGTGTAAGTATGCCATCAAGATTTTCTTCAGAAGGGACAAGAAATGATGCGAAGAAGGTTTGTGAAAATCTAGGTATAAGATACATTGAACTGTCAATTGAGAATATTTTTAAATCATACCTCTCGGAACTACAGACTTCATTTGAAGATAAGCCTTGGGATATAACTGAAGAGAACCTTCAAGCAAGAATTAGAGGTAATATCCTGATGGCACTGTCAAATAAGTTTGGATGGCTTGTAGTATCAACTGGGAACAAAAGTGAGTTAAGCATGGGATACTCAACACTATACGGGGATATGGTAGGAGGATTTGCACTGATAAAAGATATCTACAAAACTACAGTTTATAGATTAGTTGAGTATATAAATAGAAAAGAGGGTTTTGATATAATACCTAGAAGTATAATAGAGCGCCCACCAACCGCAGAACTTAGAGAAAACCAAAAAGATGAAGACACTCTCCCACCATATCATATGTTGGATAAAATTCTGAAAAGATACCTAGAGGCTGAACAATCACCTACTGAAATCTCGGAAGAAACTGGTATTGACATAAAACTCATTAAGCATGTTATAGAAGTAGTAGATAAAAACGAATATAAACGCCGTCAAGCACCAATAGGGACTAAAATAACACCTAGATCATTTGGTAAAGACAGACGATATCCTATTACCAATCAGTTTAAATACTCATAGATACTTAATTAGTAGTTTCTTCTATATGTATAATTTTTATCCATCATATATGGATATTTTTTATACAATTTAAACTGACTTGTTTTTTTGAGCGAAATATTGGATAGGTATTTACAAATGTATTTAGGAAGATTGACTGAAAACTTGGCACAGTATTTGTATATATTGAAGATAAAAGAGGGACTTTATGTCAAAAGATAAGATTAAGGATAACTTTTTTGGATCGGAAGATCCTGTAAAGATCCAAGAGGATTTAACCAATATCTTAGAAGAAGCTAGACACAGCAGCGCAAACAGTGAAAATGTTGTTTTGAAATACTTTAAAGCGGTTGAAAAGTTTCCGCTTCTCAAAAGGGAGGAGGAGATAGAACTTGCTAAGAGGGCTTCAGAAGGAGACAAGGAAGCAAGAGCAAAACTTATACTTTCTAATTTAAGGTTTGTTGTAAGTGTTGCTAAAAGTTATATAAATACCGGTATTCCAATTGCTGATCTTATCAGTGAGGGTAATGTTGGACTCATAGTTGCTGTTGATAAGTTTGATTACAGAAGAGGACTACACTTTATATCCTACGCAGTTTGGTGGATAAAGCAGTCAATACTCAAATACATATCAGAAAGGTCTAGACTTGTTAGATTCCCTATGAATAGGACGAATGAGTTACTGAAGATAGAAAAGTTTATAAAAGAATACGAGATGAAGAATGGATCTCAACCATCTGTTGAAACTATATCAAAGGAACTCAACATAAAGGAAAAGGATGTTCAAATATTGCTGAACAGAAAAAGCAAAAGTTATGTTTCTTTTGATGATAATGTGTTTGACGACAACGAGGCAACTTATGGTGATATTCTTAATATAGAGAACCAAACTGTTGAACATCCAGAGAAGACTATTATGAGAAATGCTTTATCCGAGGAGATACGAAGTATAGTTGAGGCACTACCTGAAAAAGAAAGAGAAGTAATAAAATATAGGTTTGGTTTCTACGGAAAGCCATACTCTCTAAAAGAGATTGGTGAGATAATGGGTTTCACTAAAGAGAGAGTTAGACAGATTGAAAGTAGAGCTATTGATAGAATGAAAGAGATAATAAAGACTAGATCACCAGAACTACTGGAGATAGGCTTCATTTAATACTATCTCTGAAATTTTTGGCTTTCATAAGGCTCTCTAGTAAAGTATCCCAGTTCTCTACTTTTACATAGTCTCTAAATGTTCGGATCACGGATATGAAATCCTCAAGTGCATCTATTAAATTATTCTTATTTCTTTTGAATATATCAATCCACAGATGAGGATCACTTTTGGATACTCTGGTTGTATCTATAAGCCCTTTTCCAAATATTCCATAAAACATGTCTTTGGAAAACTCAGATTGCGAGAGTAGTTTTGACAATGCAAATGACACTAGATGTACTAGATGACTCGTTTGAGATACGATCTTGTCGTGAACTTCAGGAGATAGTAAGATGACGTTCATATCTAGGTTATTCCAAAATTCAGACACTATTTTTATCTGTTCTTCGGAGTTATTCTTGGGAGTTACAACGCATGTTGCGTTTAAGAATATGTTTGGGTCAGCATTTTCAATTCCTGATTTTTCGCTACCTGCCATCGGGTGAGAGCCTATGAAACTGGTATCATTTATCTCTTTTACGATCCATTCTTTTACGCTTCCAACATCTGTAAATATTGTTCTAACTCCAAAATACGACTTAAGGGTTCTAAAAACTTCTGGTATTGTTGACACAGGAGAGCATATCACACAAAAATCAATGTTTCTCGTTTCTACAAGTTCTGAATAATCAAGAAGTAAGTCAAAATATTTGGAAAAGTTGTTCTTTCTTACACTCTCAATGTTTCTTGTTATTCCTACAATTTTTGAGTTAGGATACTTATTCTTGACTGCTATTGCTATACTACCACCTATCAGTCCTAGACCTGCAATAGCCAACCTATCAACCAAACTAATCCTCCAGATTGAAGGAGAATAAGTCAGATGATTCTAGTATATCCTCATAATCCTCTGGCTCTAGTCCATTGAACTTGTTCATAGCAGAGTCTATGCCTTCAAAAAGTATAACCTCAACAACTTTCTTAAACACCTTTAAGGTTTTACTCAAGATTTGGTATTCTTTCAGTGTTATGTTTGAAAGAACCCAGTTCTCAAGTGGAACATATTCAGGAGGTTCGCCTATGCCTATTCGTATCCTCGGGAAGAGGTCTGTCTTGAGATAATATGCTACTGACTTTAGACCATTGTGACCTCCGCTAGATCCTTCTTTCCTTATTCTTATCTTCCCTACCTGTAGTGATACATCATCGCAAACAACTATTATATCTTCTGGAGGTATCTTCAGAAAACTAGCAGTATATAGCACTGGCTCACCGCTTATATTCATATATGTTTGAGGTTTGAGAAGTGCTACCTTCTTATCACCTATTTTAGCAATACCTAAAGCACTTTTCTTCTTCTTTATATCAAACTTGACATTATACTCCTTCGCAAGGACATCAATAGCCATAAAACCAATATTATGTCTAGTGTAAGTGTATTGCGATCCTATATTTCCAAGCCCAACTATAAGCTTAGCATAACTTTTAGCCATAGTTACCCCTCAAACATACAAAAAGTATCGTATAAAATTAACTATAAACACCTGCTATTATGGTATTATCATGATTGACTATCTTGTAAGGAATCTTATCTTTGACTTTATAAACTACAATAGTATCACCTATGTCAAGGTCTGAAACATCTATCTTTATGGTTTCAGGTATCTGGTTTGCCTTGACTTTTATCTTGAGAGACCAAAGTGATTTCCTAAACACACCTCCTACTCTAGTGCCTTTTGAGACTCCTACAAACTCTATTGGGACACTAACTACAACTTCTTCATCCTTATTTACACTCTGAAGGTCAGCATGTATTATGTTTCTGTTTAACGGATGTATCTGCAAATCTTTAACGAATACATTAAACTTGCTCCCGTTATTTAATTCAACCTCAAAAATTTTATTTCTACCAGTCTTGTGTAGCAGTTTTTCAAACTCATGTTGATCCAAGTAAATATGAATATTTTTTTCAATTCCCTTGCCATAAATAACTGCTGGTAAAAAACCTTTCTTTCTTATCTTTGATGAACTCTCCTTACCTAGATTGTCTCTTATGAATCCTTTTATAGATAAGGTCATAATTTTATCACCTCATCTTTAAATTATGAAGTAAAACTAAATACCATTTCAAACAAAATTACACTGAAGTTTGGTCAAGAGTTGGTATTTTTTGTTGAAGAGCATTCTTAATAACTTGTTTTCATAACTTATTCAGTCAATTCTGAACCCTCCTTGTAGAGAGTCTTTGATAAAGTGATTTGTAGTTTTTGTGTTTGTTATTTGTTCCTAGCTTTGCCTTTATTTTACGGGGAAAGAAGAAGTTCTTTCATATTAACTTTTACCAAACTCTCTTACAAACTAATAATCCAAAGAAAACCCTCACCCTAGTTGAGAATTTTAGACTTTATTAGTCGTAAGTTGATTAAATCTTTATCTAGTGTTTTATAAAATAACATCCTGCAGCCTATACGACACAATCTTTGATACTCCCCTCTCCTCCATAGTTACACCATATATGTCTTGGCATATCTCTATTGTAGATTTGTTATGAGATACTATAATGAATTGAGTTTTGTCTTTGAATGATAGAACGAGCTTTTTAAACCTTTCAGTATTTTCATCGTCAAGTGGAGCATCAACTTCATCCATTATAACAATAGGTGTATTGTTAAGTATGAGAGCAGAGAAGATGAATATTATACCGACTAATGCTTTCTCTCCACCCGAAAGTAACATAAGGTTTCTAACTTTCTTACCAGGCAAACTAACATTTATCTCAATTCCTCCTTCAACAAGGTCATCGTTATGTATATCAACCTTAACACTACCACCTCCGAAAACCTCCTTGAATATCTCAGTTATCACTTCACTTATTCTGTCAAGTGATTCCGATACTATTCTTTCAATCTCTAGATTTATCTCACTTATTATACTTTCAAGTTTCTCCTTACTCTGAAGCACATCGTCAAAACTTGATTTCAACCTCTCATATTCATCCTTAACCTTGTTAAACTCACCTTCAGCATTCTCATCAACAAAACCTATCCTCCTAATCTCCGACCGTAAATGTGAAACTCTTTTTGAAAGTTTGTCGATATCCATACCATCAACACTGTTTTGAACTTCCTTTGGTATTTCGTTAACACTTAAACCATACCTTTCTAGACACTGAGAGTTAATGTTTTCAATACTGTTCTTCAAAACTGCTATTTTCTCGTCTAACTGGAACAACCCTTTTTCAAGACTACTCAACTCACTAGATATTTTGTCTTTCTCACTTAAAAGGTTTTTATACTCTTGATTCAATTCTTTGAGCCTGTGTGTCCTTTCAGATACAACCTTAAGTAGTTCATCTCTTTTTGTAGAAATCTCATCTAAGATTGATTTGAGGGAAGTCAAGTTAATATTAGCGTTACAAATATTTTCTTCCTCTCTTTCCATTTCAGCTTTTTTATTATGGACGAAATCGTCAATTTTAGCAATCTCTTTTAATATCTCATCTATTCTGTTCCGTGAAGACTTTATATCAGACAGTAGTATCGTTCTTTGTGCCTCAAGGTCCATACGATATCTCTTCTGGTCCGACAGGAGTATGTCAACTTTTCGTATTTCATCCTCAATATTAGATAAGTCTATACTCTCTAACAACAGTTTAATAGTTTCTTTGAGCCTTTGAAACAAACTACTGTATTCGTCAATTCTGCGAAGGTTAGAAGTTTGGAAGTCTAGACCTACACCAAAGCTATTCATTACCTGAATAAGGTTATTGACCTTGTCTTCAATATTCCTAATTGTTGTTTCCAAATCTATTTTCTCACTTTCAAGTTTATCAAGTCTTTTGCTTTGGAACTTTATTTGGTTTGAAAGTTCATTAATTACCTTCTCAAAATTCACAAACTCACTTTCTTTAGAAGATATTAGGAAGTTTATTTCTCTTTGTGTTTCTCTGAGTTTAGATAGTTTATCTTTCCAGACGTCTAATTCAAGCATCAGGTTATCTATGTTGTTTCTTAATTCTAGAATTTTGCTGTCAATTTCTATCTTTTTTGATATAAACTCTGTTGCACTTGATAGGTATGGAAGTGTCTTTATATCGTTATTCAGATTTTGAGACATATTCTTTATACTTACGATATGATCTTTGACAACCTGTGTATCTAGTGGAGAGTTAAGAATACTATCACAGATAGTACATATTTTCTCCGATGTTGTTTCAACCTTAGATATGAATTCACCAATCTTTAAAGCACTACTGCTTATGCTCTTTGAAAATTCTTGAAACATTTTTTCCGATTCTACCGTTAATTCCTTAATTACAGACTGAAGTTTTAGGATATTATTTTCTATATCCTTTATCGTGTTGGAAGTGTTTAATATATCCATAGATATTTGGTTTTGTTCTTCCTTTAATGAAACTATCTCACTAGTTAGAAGATCAATGTTTTGTTTATTACTATCTACTTCTTGATTTAGTTTTGAAATGTAGTTAAATGCTTCTTCTATTGAAGTTTTTATCTCGTCTAGTCTTGAGATAGCCCACATCAGTTGATTTTCTAGACTTTCAACATCTTTTAACACTTCCTTTAGAATAGTAAGTTTTGAGTTAATCTCGTATTTCTTCTTCTCAAGTTCTCTCTTATTAACCTCAACTTCCGTAATACTAGATGAAAATCTTTCTATCTCTTTGTCAATTTCCCGTATCCTATTAGTAATTTCTAGAATACTATTATCTAGTCTATCCTTCTCTCTGATGAGTTCTTCTTTTCTTAAAAGTTCTTTTTCTACTAAAGATGATAGTATAGTTATAGTCCTCTTTGAAGTTTCCAAACTTCCTTCAAGAGATTTCTTATCCATTTCTTTGTTTTTCAAATCCTTTTCAAGTTGGTTTAGAATATCTCTGTCGTTTGATAGAGTTAGATTTTCCTGAATAATTGTTCTATCAATAAGATCAAGAGATTTGACTATTTCTTCTTTTATTTTAATTTTTTCTTGTATCTCTTTCTCTATCAAACTTTTTTCATAATTGAGTCTTCTTAACTCTTCATCATAATCTCTAACCTTAGTTGATAGTAGTATCTTATCAAGGTGTTCAAGTTCCCTAGATAACTGTCTGTATAAACCGAGTTTTTCAACCTCGTTTTTTAGTCTTGAGTATTCCCTTTCTGATGTTTCTAGTCTTACTGTTAGTGTTTCAATGTGAGATCTAATATCGTTCAATCTTCGTTCTGCTTCTTTCTTTTTGAATTTAACTTTACTAAGTCCTAGTAGTTCGTCAATATAATTTCTTTTATCCTGAGGGGTTCCTACTACTAGTTTATCAACTTCACCCTGACCTACGATGGAATATCCTTCTTTACCAAAACCTGTTCCCAGAAAAAGGCTCACAACATCCTTAACTCTTACTTCTTGTCTGTTTATGAATATCTTACCCTCACCAGACCTGTAGTATCTTTTTAGGATTTCCACTTCGTCAGAAGGAATGTTCAGAATTCTTGAAGAGTTGTCAAAGGACAACATAACTTCAGCAACACTCATTGATTGTCTGTATTGGGAACCTGAAAATAGAATATCCTCAAAATTATCCCCTCTTAACGTTTTTATACTATTCTCCCCCAAAACCCATCTTACAGCGTCAATCAGATTACTTTTGCCACTACCGTTTGGTCCTACTATAGCAGTGATAGGCGACTTAAATTCTAACTTACATCTATCTGGAAAAGACTTGAACCCAAAAAGTTCTATTTTCTTAAGGAACACTGGCATTTGTTCCCCTCCCAGTCTTTAGATACTAGATTATAAAAGATTATTTACTGCTAACACACTAAAAGATTTCAATTAGTACAAATTCATGTAGGTTATGATTGCTATATTGTTCTTTAAGTTCTTCTGTAGACTTTAGTACAAAAGGATAGCGTTTCTCTCCATTTCACCTCCGTTTGCCGGTAATTACCAACAATTGTTTGCTTTATTTCCTTAGAATACTAAATCTTATAAGTATCATTCGCGATCTCTAGAAAGCATTATTTTGTTATGTTATCGTGGATTAACTACTCTTCTTACCTTATTTAGTACTGTTGTAAAAATACTTTTGAACACACTCAATTTAATTTGAAACGAGTTCTTTTTTCTAATATAATTGTAATTGTAGCGCGGGATAGAGCAGTCCGGTAGCTCGCTGGGCTCATAACCCAGAGGTCGTTGGTTCAAATCCAACTCCCGCAAATATACTATGATGGGAATGTTTTTCAAAAAATGTTATGATGATATACTCTAAAACTTTTCCAAAAATAGTAATTTCTGTTTTGTTTATCGTTCTATTTTTTGAACCATCATACCCTAAAACGCAAAAGAAAGAAACACAAAAAGAACCTATACCTAAAAATATCATAATAATGATTGGAGATGGGATGGGAATAGGTGCTATATCAGCATACTATCTTGTTAACACAAACGCTAACATCTCAAGGTTCAAGAACGTAGGTCTTATGACTACTCATGCAGATGGATCTCTTATAACAGACTCTGGTGCGGGTGGAACAGCACTAGCAACCGGGTTTAAAACGAAAAATGGCTATATCTCTGTCTTACCGGACGGAACAGTTGTTCCAACTGTTATGGAAGTTGCTAAAACAAAAGGTAAAAACACAGGTATAGTAGTAACTTGTAGCATAACTCACGCAACACCTGCGGTTTTCTATTCGCATGTAAGCTCAAGGGGTAACGAAGCGGAGATAGCAACATTCGCAACAAATCAGACGATTGATGTCTTTATAGGTGGAGGATTATCCTTCTTCGTTCCAAGTACGACACATTCAGCAACGCAGGAAGGATATCAAGAGGAGACAAAAACTGAACCAAAGGTTCAATTGAATTTGTTGGATACTATGAGGTCATTAGGGTATAACATAATAACGAATTACGATGACTTTAGTAAGCATAATACGAAAGGTTTTGAAAAACTTCTGGCACTGCTAGAACCTATGCACTTACCATCTGTTGTGAGCGGTAATAGGAGAGTATCTCTTTCGGAGATGACAAAAAAGTCTCTTGAAATCCTTTCAAAGAGTCAGAAAGGATTTGTCCTTATGATTGAAGGTTCTCAAATAGACTGGGAGGCACATGCCAACAACGCAAAAGGTATCGTTGCAGAGATGAAAGATTTTGATGATACTGTGGGGATAGTCCTTGATTTTGCTATTACAAACCAAGATACACTCGTGATAGTTACATCAGACCATGAAACAGGTGGTGTTGGAATAATAGGAGGTGTTGTTGGGAAATCAACAACCATAAGGTTTGTATCAAAAGATCATACAGCGGAATTAGTTCCTGTTTTCTCTTACGGTCCTGGTAGCGATCAATTTGTTGGTATCTTTGACAACACATACATAGGTAAGAAACTTATAGAAATAGTTAGAAACTAATCTTAAAAGGAGGGATAGTATGATAAAAGAGGTAAAGAATATAGTAGAAATAGCCAAGTCATCAGGTATAAAAGAACTCTATTTAAAGACCAAAGATGTAAAGATAACACTTAAGTTCTCTGATGGTTCAGAAATAGTTGAGTATCAACAACCTGTTGTGCATTACGAAGTTGAGGAACAACAAGAACAGGATGAGGCTCTACCCAAAGTAGAAGTTAAATCTCCATTCGTTGGTATATTTAGGCTCAATGATAAGAAAGGTAATTCAATATCTTCTGTAGGTAAAAATGTGTCAAAAGGAGATATATTGTGTAATATAGAAGTTCTCGGTGTATTGAATGAGATAACCTCACCAGTAAGTGGTAAAGTCAGCAACATATTAGTCAAAGATGGAGATATAGTTGATTACGGGAAAGTGATAATTGAAATAACACCTAATGATTAAAAACTTAATTAGCATATTTCAACGATCAGATAAGAAAGTAAAAATTATAACACTCATACTGTTGCCCATCATTGTTATATTTGTAGCACAGTTGATAATTAATTTGATTTACCTTAGTGTTATCTTTGTCGTAGAAAGCATCCTAATGTTAGTTCTATCTGTCTATATCACCGTAATATTTGTCAGGATAGTAGTTGGAATTTATGTTGCAGAGGAATTCGTAAAGAAAAACAATGTGGAATACTATCCTCTCTCCTCGTTTCAGGAATTTCCTAGTTTTGTAGTCAAAAATATCTCAATGCTTATAAGAAAGAGTAGACAGATAGAGGATATGAAAAAAAATATTCTCAAAGTAATAAATCTGATTGATAGTATAGGTATCATAATACTTAACAAAGAGAGAGATATAGTGTTCTACAACGACTTTGTTCGGAGGTTCTTCAAACTAACCCAAGGTTATATAGGTAAAAAACTCTTTTCAATTTTGCCGCTGACGAGTTTTAAAATATCCGGCTTCAAGGACAGCAAAACCTATGAGACAGAAATTATGCTTGAAGGACAGTCTAGAAAGATAAGGATCTGTCAAAAAAGTTCTGGAAATTTGACAATAATTTATTTTGTTGACATATCTGAACAAAAGAATATGGAAAGTATCACCGAACTAACCTTAAGCATAATATCGCATGAACTGAACACACCAATAACTAATCTATCACTGGCTCTGGAAAACATACTACTATCTAGAGCGTTTTCCGAAGAGGTTGTCAGTATAGCACTCTCAAACATCTCAAGAATTTCAAACACTATATCAAATATAATGAGTCTATCAAATATACATTCAAAGAAAATATCAATAAATAGGGAGTGGTTTTCACTTAAAGAGATCATATCTTCTGTTCTTGACAATCTTGTTCCTTCATATCAAAGTAAGAATATTAAAGTAAATACCATATATGAAGGTAAGGAAGAGATATTTGAGGATAGGGAGAAAATTAGACTTATTCTTTTCAATATCACAGACAACGCTTTTAAATTCTCTCCTAGTGGTGAGGAGGTTAGAATACAAGTTAGAAGTGAGAAAGGTTTTGAAATTTCTATATCAAATGTATCTAGTGACTTAAGTGACGATGAGTTAGACAAAATATTTGATAAGTTTTATAGAGCCAGTAATAGCAAGGGGCTACGTGGTAGTGGACTGGGGCTCTATATAGTAAAGTCTCTGTGTGATATTTTAGGGATTAAAGTTGAGGTTGTAAAGCAACACAATATTATAATTTTCAAACTTTCAAAGGAGGAAAAATGAGTATTGACATAGTTTTGTGGTTGGTTTTTTGGTTTAGTTTCTTTACTATATTATTTCTAGATCTGTTTGTCTTTTTTAGAACTCCTCAAGAGGTAACGCTTAAGAAAGCATTAATACTTTCAGGAGTTTGGATAACAACAGCACTACTATACTCTATACTGATTTTTGGTTTTGAAGGACGAGATTTAGGGGTTCAATACATAACAGCGTATCTTGTTGAATTATCACTGAGTGTTGATAATTTGTTTGTGTTTCTTGTAATATTCACATTTTTTAGAGTTCCTAAGGAGTATCAACATAAAGTATTATTTTGGGGAGTTATTGGTGCAATAGTATTTAGGGGCATATTTATAGTCCTCGGTGTTGCTTTGGTCAAGCAGTTTTCATGGCTCTTCATAATATTTGGAGCACTTTTGATATACACGGCAATTATGTTACTCGTTAAAAAAGAGGAGGATAGTGGAAAAATTGAGAAGAGACTTGTGTATAGGTTAGCAAAAAGAGTCTTTAGGATAACTCCAGACTATGTTAATGGAAAATTTTTTACTAAAATAGACGGAAGATTGTGGGCTACTCCTCTTTTCCTGTGTCTTATCCTAGTTGAGGCAACTGATGTTATGTTCGCTATTGATTCGGTCCCTGCTGTTTTGGGAATATCAACCAACTTGTTAGTAGTATATACTTCAAACATATATGCTGTGATGGGACTAAGGTCTATGTATTTTGCATTGGCAGGGATAATGAAATTATTCAGGTTCTTAAAATACGGTTTGTCTGTTATACTTGCTTATATTGGTGTCAAGATGATAGTAAAAGAAATCTTTCACTTACACATAGACTCACTACTATCATTTGGTATAATAGTATCAATACTGACAGTATCCGTAATTCTATCACTAGTTGTAAGAGATAAAAATGGCCAAACTTCATCTGTTTAAAACTGTTGTTTTAAAAATCATAGATTCTATGTATATTCTCAAACCATTTTCTTGAGATAGGTCTTATCATCCTCTCAAGTTTTTTTAGTTCATCCTCGTAATACTTAATTTTCACACTTTCAGATATACTGTCATATATTTTGTCAAATGCTTCATCGTAAAGGTTTTTAACAACTTCTTCCTTCATATATTCATATATACTATCGTTGAAAGTAGGTTTTTCATATTCAATTTCTGTAAATTTGTAGAAGTTTTCTCTACTTTCTGTTGGTATCTCTATAAGTTTCCCTTTGACATCTTCATCTAGAACCATATTGTCGGGGTCGATACCAAATCCGGCCAATATATCATAGAGCCTATACATCTTGAAGCTCTCAAAATCTTCACTACTTGTGAAGTAGTTAAATACGTTTACATTCTCATAGTAATAAACTATTTTCTGTGGGTCATTTAAGTAAAACTTCTCAACATCACTGGGATCATTTTCCATCATCTTTTTCACAAGTTCATCTTTATCCTTTTTGGGTGTCAATTTGGGTAATGAAGCGAATAATATTGAAAGTATCAGAAATCCTTTGAAAGTGTAATTGTAGTATCTTTGGATATTTTCATAACTGGTAGTTCCCGAACGTTCTAGTTCATTTTCTATGTATCTAAATATTGTATCGTTCTGGTTCATAATCTTTGTGAGTATATCGGAAGATAGATGATCTGAAAACTCAACTCCTCCAATTAACTCCAGTTTTGATGTAATCATCTGTTTAAGAGAAGTTCCATCTAGCTCTCCAAACGAATTGCTCTCAACTGTTTTGTTGTTGAATGATAAAAATTCAATTATCGTATTTCTAGTTATTAAATCTTCAAGCGTTAAGTCAAATATAATTTTGGAAAACTTTTCTATCTCATCCTTTTGTAGTTTAGTGTTGATATCATTATCCAATATTGAGTGACCTAAAAGGAGTGCAAACATTGTGTTTATAAACTCATCGGAAGTAATCTTTCTATTACCTACTTCTAATATAGTCATGTTAAACTCCTCTTGTGTATAGAATACCATGCTAGATTTTTGATAATGCCTCATCAACAGAGTCGTAGATATCAAAAACAGTGTCCAATTCAACTATTTTGAAAATCTTTTTTATATTGTTGTTCAAACATGTTATTGCAAATTTCCCATCATTTGATACAACTCTTTTGTAGAAACTAACAATAACTCTTAGGCCACTACTAGATATGTGCTGGACATTTGAAAAGTCTAATATTACTTTTTTTGCACTTTTCTCATTGAAGAGGAGGTTTAACTGGACTTCAAGATCTAATGAAGACTGAACATTTATCACTCCTTCTAGGGTTATGACTAGTATGTCTCCTATCTTCTGAGATTTCATAAACATTTATTATTCTAAAAAAATCAATGATAGAATTCAATTTAATTAGTCTGAGGTTCTGTGGAGTAGTTTGGTAATAGCTTAATGTAAAAATACTCTCTTATATCGTAAAATAAAGGTAAAAAATAAAATATTACTAACGAAAAACCACAAATCACTTTATCAAAAACTTTCTACAGAGAGGATTGAGAATTGCTTGGGTAAATTATGAAAATGGTGTATTCAGAGTACTCCTCAACAAAAAATGCCGAACTCTTAACCAAACTTCAGTGAATTAAGATTGACTTTTGGTGTGTTTTATTATTATAATTTTTTTTACCTAAAAATGAGTTGAATTTTAGTTGAAAGTATGTTTTGGATGTGTTATAATTAAATTTACCTATAAGGATGGTAGTTGCTCTAGTAGATAGTAGTAAGGCTATATGTATCTGCCGGGTTGTGTGCGGAAAACATAATTAGAGTATAAATTCTATAATGGAGGGTTTGATCCTGGCCCAGAGTGAACGCTGGCGGCGTGTCTTAGGCATGCAAGTCGAGCGGTCCTAGGGTTTTCTCTAGGATAGCGGCGAACGGGTGAGTAATACTTGGATAACGTGCCTCTAGGTGTGGGATAGCTTCGGGAAACTGAAGGTAATCCCACATAATATCTCGGATTTTGAAGATCCGAGATTAAAGGTTTTTGCCGCCTAGAGATCGGTCCAAGGCCTATCAGCTAGTTGGTGAGGTAACGGCTCACCAAGGCTATGACGGGTAGCCGGTCTGAGAGGATGGCCGGCCACACGGGCACTGAGACACGGGCCCGACTCCTACGGGAGGCAGCAGCCAAGAATCTTGGGCAATGGGGGCAACCCTGACCCAGCGACGCCGCGTGAGGGATGAAGCCCTACGGGGTGTAAACCTCTTTTTTGAGGGAAGATGATGACGGTACCTCAAGAATAAGCCCCGGCTAATCACGTGCCAGCAGCCGCGGTGAGACGTGAGGGGCAAGCGTTACTCGGAATCACTGGGTGTAAAGGACCCGCAGGCGGCTATGTAAGTCAAGTGTCAAAGCCTAAGGCTCAACCTTAGAAAGGCACTTGATACTACATAGCTAGGAGCCAGGGGAGGGAAGTGGAATGCCCGGTGTAAGGGTAAAATCTGTAGATATCGGGTAGAACGCCAAAGGCGAAGGCAGCTTCCTATCCTGGTCTTGACGCTCAGGGGTGAAAGCTGGGGGAGCAAACAGGATTAGATACCCTGGTAGTCCCAGCCGTAAACGATGCGAACTTGGTATCGGATCAATTTTTGGTTCGGTGCCGTAGCCAACGCGTTAAGTTCGCCACCTGGGGATTACGGCCGCAAGGTTAAAACTCAAAGGAATTGGCGGGGGCCCGCACAAGCGGTGGAGCATGTGGTTTAATTCGATGCTAACCGAAGAACCTTACCAGGGCTTGACATGTATCGGAAGGTTACTAGAAATAGTAATCGCCTCTTCGGAGGCCGATACACAGGTGCTGCATGGCTGTCGTCAGCTCGTGCCGTGAGGTGTGGGGTTAAGTCCCTAAACGAGCGCAACCCCTATCCCTAGTTGCCATCAGGTAATGCTGGGAACTCTAGGGAAACTGCCAGCGATGAGCTGGAGGAAGGAGGGGATGACGTCAAGTCAGTATGGCCTTTATGCCCTGGGCTACACACATGCTACAATGGGTAGGACAATGGGTTGCAACTCCGCGAGGAGAAGCTAATCCCTAAAACTACCCTCAGTGCAGATTGCAGTCTGCAACTCGACTGCATGAAGCCGGAATCGCTAGTAATCGCGAATCAGCTATGTCGCGGTGAATACGTTCTCGGGCCTTGCACACACCGCCCGTCACACCACCCGAGTCGGTTCAACCTGAAGACAATCTCTAATTGTTTAAGGTTGAACTGGTGAGGAGGGTGAAGTCGTAACAAGGTAGCCGTACGGGAACGTGCGGCTGGATCACCTCCTTAAGGTGATCTTATTAAACCCGGCAGATATGTATCGTCTTACTTTATCTGTATCTATTTGGGCCTATAGCTCAGGTGGTTAGAGCACACGCCTGATAAGCGTGAGGTCAGTGGTTCGAGTCCACTTGGGCCCACATCGTAATGATGTGGGGGTGTAGCTCAGAGGGAGAGCGTCTCGCTTGCACCGAGAAGGTCAGGGGTTCAATTCCCCTCACCTCCACCTGGGCTATAAGCGAAGAAGTTGCTCTAGAAAATAATCTTTGGTTTATGGTAAAGGTAGCTATGCAATTTAGAGGTAGAAAATGGATGCCTTGGCATCAGCAGGCGATGAAGGGCGTGATAAGCTGCGATAAGCTCAGGGGAGGAGCAAATATCCTTTGATCCTGAGATGCCCGAATGGGGAAACCCATACTACCTAATAAGGTAGTATATCATCCACTTTTGTGGATGAGGCTATACCCGGAGAAGTGAAACATCTCAGTATCCGGAGGAAAAGAAATCAATTGAGATTCCCTTAGTAGTGGTGAGCGAAAGGGGAACAGCCTAAACCAACTTAGTGTAAGCCTAGAGGCGTTGCTAAGTTGGGGTCGTGGGATAAAATCGGAGAAGGCTCTAGACTTCTCGGGAAGTTACAAAACTTCTACTTAGTCGAATCATCTGGAAAGATGAGCCATAGAAGGTGATAGCCCTGTAGACGAAAAGTAGAAGTCTTCCTGGATTTTATCCCGAGTATCACGGACTACGTGGAGGTCTGTGAGAATCAGGGGGGACCACCCTCCAAGGCTAAATACTCGCTGATGACCGATAGTGAACTAGTACCGTGAGGGAAAGGTGAAAAGAACCCCGGAGAGGGGAGTGAAATAGAACCTGAAATTTTCTACCTACAATCCGTCAGAGGGGAGTAATCCCTGATGGCGTGCCTATTGAAGAATGAGCTGGCGAGTTATCATCTATTGCGAGGTTAACTTACGTAAGTAAGGTAGCCGTAGCGAAAGCGAGTCCGAATAGGGCGCTAGTAATAGATGATAAACCCGAATCCGGTCGAGCTAACCATGGCCAGGATGAACCTGGGGGAAACCCTGGGGGAGGTCCGAACCGATGAATGTTGCAAAATTCTCGGATGAGCTGTGGTTAGGAGTGAAAGGCTAATCAAGGCCGGTGATAGCTGGTTCTCCCCGAAACACATCTAGGTGTGGGCTTCAAGAGTAGCATAAGGAGGTAGAGCACTGGATAGGTAAGGGGACCAAAAGTTCCCAAGCCTAACCAAACTCCGAATGCCTTATGTGAAATCTGAGGACTCAGTCCGTAGGGGTAAGCTCTATGGACGAGAGGGCAAGAACCCAGACTATCGGCTAAGGCCTCTAAAAGATACTAAGTGTCAAAGGAGGTGGGATCTCTAAGACAGCCAGGATGTTGGCTTAGAAGCAGCCATCATTTAAAGAGTGCGTAATAGCTCACTGGTCGAGAGATCCTGCGCTTAAGATGTGAGGAGGCTTAAGTATCTTGCCGAAGCCATAGGCTCTAGTCAAAAAGACTAGAGCGGTAGGGGAGCGTTCCATGACCAGTGAAGTCAGGTCGAGAGATCTGATGGAGGTCATGGAAGTGAGAATGCCAGCCTGAGTAGCACTAAGAGAGGTGAAAATCCTCTCCGCCGGATGCCCAAGGTTTCCCAGGCAACGATGATCAACCTGGGGTTAGTCAGTCCCTAAGCCGAGGCTGAAAAGCGTAGGTAATGGGAAGCAGGTTAATATTCCTGCACCAGCGACTATATCTTAAGCGATGAGGTGACGCAGGTTAGCAAGAGGAGCGTCCTAATGGTATGGGCGTTCAAGGAAGGAGGCTTGGGATGAGGCAAATCCTTGTCCCTGTAATGCTGAATTCCGAGCACGAGCTCTTCTTCGGAAGAGCCAAGTCCTCTGGGCTTATACTGCCAAGAAACAGCCTCTAAGCGGTATATAGTCGCTGACTGTACCGCAAACCGACACAGGTGGGCTAGGGGAATACCCATAGGCGATCGAATGAGCCCTCGCCAAGGAACTCGGCAAGTTGGCCCCGTAACTTCGGGATAAGGGGTGTCTCCTTCTGCATACACTCTCCCGAGTGTTTGTAGAAGAGATCGCAGTGAAATGGCTCAGCCGACTGTTTAACAAAAACACAGGCCTCTGCTAACTTGTAAAAGGAAGTATAGAGGCTGACGCCTGCCCAGTGCCGGAAGGTCAAGGGGAGGAGTTAGTAGGGTAACCTGCGAAGCTCCAAACTTAAGCCCCGGTAAACGGCGGCCGTAACTATAACGGTCCTAAGGTAGCGAAATTCCTTGTCGGGTAAGTTCCGACCCGCATGAATGGCGTAACGAGCTGAGCACTGTCTCGGCGAGGGGTTCGGCGAATTTGCGAGGCCAGTGAAGACGCTGGCTACCTGCGGCGGGACGGAAAGACCCCGTGGACCTTTACTGTATCTTGGCATTGGATTTCGGTGTGCTATGCGCAGGATAGGTGGGAGGCTTTGAAGCTCCGCTTTCGGGCGGAGTGGAGCCGTCGGTGAGATACCACCCTTAGCATACTGAAATTCTAACTCTTTCTGTGTAAGAAAGAGGACAGTGCTAGGTTGACAGTTTGACTGGGGCGGTCGCCTCCTAAAAGATAACGGAGGTGCCCAAAGGTTCCCTCAAGCTGGACGGAAACCAGCTGTTGAGTGCAAAGGCATAAGGGAGCTTAACTGTGAGACCGACAGGTCAAGCAGATGCGAAAGCAGGGCTTAGTGATCCGGTGGCTCTGTGTGGAAGGGCCATCGCTCAGCGGATAAAAGGTACCCCGGGGATAACAGGCTGATAGGGCCCAAGAGTCCATATCGACGGCCCTGTTTGGCACCTCGATGTCGGCTCATCCTATCCTGGGGCTGTAGAAGGTCCCAAGGGTTGGTCTGTTCGCCCATTAAAAGGGTACGTGAGCTGGGTTCAGAACGTCGTGAGACAGTTCGGTCCCAATCTGTCGCAGGCGCTTGAGCACTTGAGGGGAGTTGCTCCTAGTACGAGAGGACCGGAGTGAGAAGACCTCTGGTGTACCAGCTGTGTCACCAGATGCAGCGCTGGGTAGCCATGTCTTCAAGCGATAACCGCTGAAGGCATCTAAGCGGGAAGCGCACCCCAAGATAAGGTGCTCCTGAAGGACCCTAGAAGATTACTAGGTTGATAGGGTGCAGGTGTAAGCACAGAAATGTGTTGAGCCGAGCACTACTAATAGTCCGTCTGGCATAGCTATCTTGCCATAAACCAAAGTTAATATAAATTAATATATTAAACAATTCTCTATCTATACGACTTTAGTATAGATGGAGTGTTTTATTGTCTGGTGGGAATAGGGTGGAGGAAACACCCGGTCCCATTCCGAACCCGGAAGTTAAGCTCCACACCGCCGATGATACTGCCCTGGCAACGGGGTGGGAAAGTAGGTACTCGCCAGACCTTTATTAATTATTATATAGTATTTTTTAGAATTTCTTATCTGCTTTTGGAATATACCCTATAAATCTAACTTCAAATTCCGAACATTCTAAAGATGAAGAGAATATCTTCTATAAAATTTCTCAGTTTTTTTGCTATTCTACTTATTTTTTCAGTAAATTCTAGTGCTGATGTAATAGTGACACTATCATCAAATTCTTATGTAAACTGGACTAAAGGACTTCTCGTGATTGAATACTCATCTAGTGAACTACCACTTGTTGGAAAATCGTTCCATCAAGATATACTCCAACTGAATTACAGTGTGAAACGAAAACTAGTTTCAGAGGCCTTTGATATATTGCGGAAAAGAATAATATTTGATGAAAACAGAATGGTTGAGGATATACTTTCAGCATTCCCAGAGAAAAGAGAGAATATTATCTCCTTCCTAGAGAAGATAAATGTTCAAAACTTTAGGTATTTTGGTGGAAGAGTTCTAGCAAGGTATAGTATAGATATATTCGCAGATAATGGTATTTTTGATATTATGAAATTAGCATTTCTGCCAAGAGAATACAAGGAATTTGTAAATTTAACAGAACCTAAAGAATACACAGGTTTAATAATATCAACCAAGAAACATAAATTCAATATATCTCTTTCTGTCAAAATCTTATCAAAGTCTGGAAAGATCATATATTCTTATGCTGACTATAAAGGTAAAGGTAGATACATAAACTTCTTTAGGTCTCTTGAAGATGCCCTGAAAACAGGTATCTTTGGTGATAGGGTGCTTTATGCTTTCCCTGTAGCAATACAAGGAGAAAATCTGACGGACATAGTCATTGAAGATAATGTTGCCGAAAAAATTCTATCTCTTGAGGAGAACTATGAAGTATTCTACAATGGTAAAGTCGGAATAATAATTGATAATTAAAGCTTCTTTCTCTCAGATTTTGAAATTTTATCTGCTAGGAATGTTACTAGGGGTAGCCTATTATTCCCAATATCAGATAAATTTTTAACAATATCAACTGACTGCCTTAGGCTGATGTAGTTACCAACTGATACAAAGACTGGTCTTGATGATACTTTCGTTCTTATAACTTTACCTATGATCTCCTTTGTAAGAGGATCAATTATATTTCCTTCGTATCCTTTGATGTTAGGAATATCGACATATTGCCCATAAAGAAGTGATTTAGCACAACCTATTGTTGGTTTCTGAATTATAGTTCCTAGATGAGTCGCTATACCAGCCCTTCTAGGATGAGCAATACCTTGTCCATCAACTATTATTATGTCAGGTAGGTCTTTTACAAGATTTAGAGTGTCAATTATTACTGGTATCTCCCTGAACGCAAGAAAACCAGGAATATATGGAAAACTTATTCTACTTCTACTAACAACTTGTTCAATAATGTTGAAGTTGTTAGTAGCATCTGCTACTACTAAAACTCCTATCCCATAATCACCACAATAACTTACATCAACTCCACCAATAGTTCTAACTTTTGAAAGATCAAGTTCCCTTTCTTCAACAAGATCCTTGATAATTAACTGAACCCTTTTACATTCGTCAATACTCCTAGCAGAAAATGTTAAGTTCAAAATTTCAAAGTTCATAAGACTAGTATGAGTATGAATGAGGTCGGTAGTCCTATTTCAATTTAAGGCTATCAGAATACTTTTATACCGAGAGCCTCTAACTTACGATATAGATATGTCCTGTCAAGATCAGTAAGTTCTGAAAGTTTTGAAATACTTCCATTTGCCTTTTCTAGCATCTTATTGAAATAAATTCTCTCAAACTTTTCCTTTGCATCCTTGTAAGGTAGGTTGAAAAATCTAAATTCAGATGTTAAGTCTTTGTCAAGTAATTCTGGAGTAAAGTTGAGAATGTCTTGGTAGGTTATTCTATCTCCAGATGCTACTATGACTAGTCTCTCAACGATATTCCTCAATTCTCTTACATTACCTGGCCATCTATAGTTTTTGAATACTTCTATCACTTTTTCATCAAAAGTAATCTTCTTTCTGTAACTATTTGAAAATTCATTCAAATAGTAGTTGGCTATATCCATTATGTCATCTTGTCTTTCTCTGAGTGGTGGTATGTGTATAGGTATAACATTTATTCTGTAAAACAAGTCTTCTCTAAATTTACCTTCACGCACCATACTCTTCAGGTCTTTGTTTGTTGAGCAGATAAGTCTAATATCAACAGGTATATCCTTATTACTACCTAGTCTATTTATTACCTTGTCTTGTAATACTCTCAATAGTTTAGGTTGTAGATGTAGAGGTAGGTCACCTATCTCGTCA
Source organism: Spirochaetota bacterium (assembly GCA_025061835.1). Lineage (NCBI taxonomy): Bacteria > Pseudomonadati > Spirochaetota > Spirochaetota bacterium. Next base: position 87,536 of record JANXAC010000001.1, on the reverse strand, counting down.
AGGAAGAGAGTCCCTTTATCTGCGAGTTCTATTTTCCCTTTTTTGGAAGATATTGCACCTGTGAAAGCACCTTTTTCATATCCGAATAATTCGGACTCAAGTAGCGAGTCTGGAATTGCTGCACAGTTTATTGCTACAAACTGTTCTGAATTTCTAGAACTTTTATGATGTATTAATCTAGCAACAACCTCTTTACCAACACCATTTTCTCCAGTTATTAAAACCGTTGAAGAATTGTCACTAATCCTGTCAATAGTTTCAAGAATTTTCTTTGTATGCTCTGAAGAACCTATGAGTTTATACTCTTTCCATAAATAACTCTTTTCTACCTCAAGTTCCCTGAACCTTACAGCATTCCTCACAGTGCTGATAAGTTTATCTATTGATATTGGTTTCTCAATGAAGTCAAAAGCACCTACCTTTATACACTCAACTGTTGCGGAGATTGTTCCATGTCCAGATATTATTATAACAGGTGTTAAAGGGAATTGACTGACTATGTCCTTTAGAATTTCTATTCCACTCCTTGAGGGCATCAGTAGATCCAATATAACTACATCAATATCCTCGGTGTTGAGAATATTCATAACTTTGCGTTCATCGTTGAGAGTTATTACTTGAAATCCATAATCTTCCAAAACCTCTTTTACTGTTTTGGTTATGTTTATCTCGTCATCTACTACTAGAACTCTGTTCATAATCTTTGGATACTATTCACCAATAGAAATATAAAATGTTGTTGTGTTTTTATGTCAAGTTAATTCTAGAATTGATGGTGCTCTAGAACTGACTTATCAATCCATCATCCAAAATGTTTTAGACTTCAATTGGAAAGGGTGTTTTGAAATTGCAAGATCCTATGGTGAATAATGAAAAATATAGTAAGTAATTTACGTTATGTCAGAGTGTGTTTTAAAATATTCACTGGAGTTAATTGGAGATAAGACTCTGGAAGAAATAATACAAAGTTTAGAAGGTTTCAAGTTTTTATGGAAACGACTCAAGTAGTTCTATCGTTGGTGGCTGTTGTATCAATAGCAGGGTCTATGTTTGCATCATTTTCCGAACTATCACTTTTTATAGTGGATAAGGTAAAACTTCACAAACTTATAATCAAAGATAGGAAGAGGAGTAAGTATCTGAAGAGTCTTCTTGAGAGACACAGAGAGACACTAATAACTATACTTTTTATCAACATGTTATTCAATACAACATTCACTATAGTGATGTCAAACCTGTTAGTCTCTTTGAGTATAATAACATCAACGATAGTAATATCTCTACTTATAACTTTGTTCGGAGAAATACTGCCTAAAATTGGTGGATACTCAATCGCAGAGAGGACAGTTTTGGGTATATCAAAGTCTGTATTTATTATAAACCTTGTAGGTAAAACATTTTTTAGGTTTGTTGACAGAAGGATCATATATCCATTTACTAGTAGATCTGGTTATCTATCAAAGAAGGACAGGACAGAGTTGGTAAATATAGTAAAACGAAACACGAAAAACCCAAAAATTAAGAAATTTATTGAGTTGCTAGATATGGATGCGAAAGAAGTTATGATACCTATAAGTAATTTGGTATTGGTTGAAGCGGATAACAAAGATGTTTTAAGGAACGTGGATCTGAATTTCTCAAATGTACTGGTTTATGAGAATGATAGGAATAATATAGTTGGGGTTATACGACCTTGGAATGTTGGTAGGATTATTGTTGGCAATGGTAATATTAAAGACTATGTAGAACCTATAAGTTTTGTTCCAGAAACCAAAAAGTTGTATGATATGCTTTTGGAGTCAAGAAGTTTTACTGCAGTTGCCATAGTTGATGAGTATGGAAACATAATAGGTTTTATAAGTCCTGAAATAATATTTGATCATGTATTCAAGGAAGAAACTTCTAAAATAACCAAAATTGGAAAGAATGAATACCTTGTCTATGGTGATACGCCTATAAGTGATTTCAACGAGTTCTTCCAAACTGAAATAACATCACAGTTTTACAGCACTGTTTCAGGTTTCATAGTTGAGAGGATGGGTAAAATTCCAGAGAGCGGGGAGAAAATTGTTCTTGATAATATGGAGATGAAAGTTGAAAGAGTTGTTAATGGTAAGATAGAAAAGATAATAGTAATTCAATACTAGACACCAAACATCAATCTCCTGCCTAGATATTCTGGAAGTCCTCTTGATGTAATCTTTCGGTAGGTTTCACGAACGTTATACTCAAACCTTCTGAAAACTACTGATGTATCACTTTCATCAAACAGTAGATAACTTCCCAAGGGTGAGTTATCTCTAGGTTGTCCGATACTTCCGGGATTTATAAGATATAGTTCGTTCTTATCAAGGTATATCTTCTTCCCGTACTCTATTGGTTGAAATCCCTTGGATGACCATATCGCTGGTATATGCGTATGCCCGTAAAACATTATTCTCTTACCTAATCTACTCAACCTGTTTAGGTTTCTAGTAGCTGAAGAGATTGATGTTATATATTCATCTATATCTATAAGTCCTCCATGAGTGAAGATATATCCGTTATAATCTATAACATCACTTAGACTTTTTATATATTCAATGTCTGTTTCCGAAACTCTATCAAGTGTCCAGAATATAGCCTCCGCTGCGACGAAGTTGAAGTTAGATGTTTCTTTTGGACTAATCAAAGCACGGTCGTGGTTACCCTTTACTGCCCATTCAGCCCCACATATATTCCTCACTATTGATATACAAGGTGAAGGATCTGGTCCATATCCAACAATGTCTCCTAAACATATATACCTATCAACTTTACCGTAGACTTGATTGAAGAACACTTCAAGTGCTTCAAGATTTGAATGAATATCAGAGAAGATTGCTATAACCATAGATATAATATTCAATTTGTTGCAAAATACTTTCAATAATTTTAGCGACTTTGCCCGAAATTCCAAAGTTTTTACTAAAGATGTTGTGATTGTTACTATGTTTTTATCAATCTTATTGTTTTATTTACTAATCCAGACTTCAGGTTGAAATACTAACGACTTGTTGTATATAATAGATTTATGTTTTTGGGTGGGGGTGTGGCGGAACGGCAGACGCGGGGGACTTAAAATCCCCTGGGTGAATGCCCGTGAGGGTTCGAGTCCCTCCATCCCCATAGGCCTGTAGCTCTAATTGGCCAGAGCGCCGGACTCCAAATCCGGAGGTTGTGGGTTCGAGCCCCACCAGGCCTGAATGAATTGAGAGGGATGATATGATAAAAGGAATTGTCAAGTTCTTCAAAGATGTTGTTGATGAGATGAAGAAGGTCTCGTGGCCTCCTAAAGAAGAAGTAATCTCTTCATCAGGAGTAGTAATATTATTTATAATCATAGTATCAATAATACTTGGAATAGTTGATTTCGTATCCTCAACCATAGTTGGTATGATACTAAAGTAAAGGTTTGGCTTATGAGTAGAGCGTGGTATGTTCTACATACTATAGCAGGGCTTGAGAGTAATGTTGTTGAGAAAGTCAAGAGACTTTCAGAAAAGGATGAAAACATAAGAAAAGTTATTGTTAATATTAAAGTTCCTACTGAAGTCGTTGAAGTTAAAGGCAAAGATGATAAAAAGCACTCAAAAAAGCAAAGAATCTTTCCAGGGTATATTCTGATGGAACTTGACTTACCGTCAGAAGAAAGAAGTCTTGAGTACTTTCTAAGGAGTATAAAGAATATTCACGGTGTTATTGGGTTTTTAGGTGCTAAATATGAGCAAAGCGGAGTAAGATCCTACAAAGTTCCTCCTAAACCACTGTCAATAGAAGAGGTTAGGGCAATATTTGAGAGAACTGGTGAATTTAAGAGTAGAGCATTCGTTGATTTGTCTTCTTCATTTGAGGTCGGAAATCAGGTTAAGATAACTGATGGTCCTTTCAAGGGACTTGTTGGGACGGTTGTTGAAGTTTATCCAGATAAGTTCAAACTTAAAGTCAACGTAACTATATTTAATAGGGAGACACCTTTGAATATAAATTTTGATCAGGTAGAAAGATTGTGATATGTATTGGCCTAATATCCTCTTATAATTCGTTGTCTATTGGAGGAATGTAATGTCATCTTTGCCAAAAGTTAATGTAGCAATGGCAGCTCTTGATTATGTGAAGAGTGGTATGATAATAGGTTTAGGAAGTGGAACAACAGTTCAAGAATTTATAAAACTACTTGGTCAAAGAGTCAAAGAGGGATTAAATGTTGTATGTGTTACTACCTCTTACTCTTCAAGGATGCTTGCAATACAGAATGGTATATTCGTCACAGAAACAGATGCGGTTGATAGAATAGATATTGCTATTGACGGTGCTGATAAAGCAAATAAAGAGGCACTTCTAAAGGGGGGAGGTGGAGCTCTAACAAGAGAAAAAATAATTGACTATAATGCTAATGAGTTTGTAGTTATAGTGGATGAATCAAAGATCGTTGATGGTGTCTTGGAAGGTGTAGTGAATATGGAAGTATTGCCGTTCGCTGCACCGATAGTTATGAAGGAACTTAAGGAATTCAACCCAACGTTGAGGGTTGGAAAAGGTAAGTTAGGACCTGTAGTAAGCGACAATGGGAATTTTTTACTTGAGTGTTATATGAGGCTTGAGAATCCAAAAGAAACGGAGCGATGGCTTAAAAGCATACCAGGTATAATTGAAAACGGAATATTCACAAAATTCTCTACGATACTAGTCGGAACTGAAACAGGATGGTTTAGGTTTGTATAAATATACTTTTACTATATTTTTGTTGAGAATTCAAAGTTTGCTATAATGCCATTGATATATCCAAAACCTAGTCCAGCTCTGATTGTAAAAATCTCATTACTTAATGATGAGAAAAGTTCAATGTTTAGGTAATTACCAATCCTGAAAGTGTTACCTAAACCAATTGACATTCCTTCAAATAACTTGTAAGCGAGGTATAAACTAGCGTAGGTTGAATATCTACCTGTATCTAGTTCGGCTATACCAAACAGAGTGGTATCTATGTTAAGATTGTAGATTTTGTATCTTATACCTGTTGAAATCAAGATTGGACTAACTACGATATTCAGAGGAATGAAGGTAGTATAGTAAATACCGAAACCTACATCTTTCAGAGAAATTAAGTAGTACAGATTCTCTAGCAGGCTATCATAGGAATAAATCTCAAACGAAATTAAAAAATCCCTATAATCAATAATACTTCCTGTTGAAAATCTTGTAATAAAACCAAATTTTTTGTTAAACAATCTGAACTTAAAGATATTAGCATAAATTCCAATCTTGTAAAAAGTTAGGTTTTCCTCTATGTATCCAGAGTAGGTGTATATAGGCACAGAGAATATGCCCCAGAAGTCAAAACCGAAAGACAAAAACTCATTGTACTTGTAAAATACTTGTGATGAAAGACTCTCACTCTTGTATGAAGCCTGAACGAATATATAATTGCTTTCAGATAGCAATAATTCATATTTCTTATATGAGAGAGCATTTGTATTGAAATATAAACAACACAAAAAGACCAAAGAAATCAAAATTCTTACGAAGAGCATAAAATTTACTCTTGAATACTCAAAGAGTATAGATGTTATTTTCAAAAATTTATAAGTTTGAAATGAGATTTTTTCTTCAAAATAATTACCTTATGAGTATTAAACGATATTCTATTGAAGTAAAGGGTTTATCTGAAGGCGTTGGTTTTAGACCATTTGTGTATAGAGTTTGTAAGCAACTAGGACTTAGTGGATGGGTTAGAAATGACAGTAGTGGAGTGTATATCCAAGTTGAAGGAACTAAAGATAAGATAGATGATTTTATCAATATAATCCTTACATCTCCTCCTAGGGCAAGTGAGATATACTCTCTCAAAACTCAAGAGATTGAAGTATTAGGTGAGAATGAATTCAATATACTACCTAGCACTCAAGGTGTTCAAAAACTACCTATCATTCCACCAGATATCTCAATATGTGAAGATTGTAGAAGAGAGTTATTTGACAGTAAAAACAAAAGATTCTTATATCCATTCATAAACTGCACTGACTGTGGTCCTCGGTTTTCTATAATTGAAGACATACCTTATGATAGACACAACACATCAATGAGAGATTTTGATATGTGCGAGTTCTGTAGGAGTGAATATGAAGATATCTCAAATAGGCGTTTTCACGCACAGCCAGTTGCTTGCTTTGAGTGTGGCCCTCATCTAGAATTTCTTGACTCAAACCTTAGGAATTTATTAGGTAGCTACCCGAAAAAAGAAAACGAAAGGAGAGAATACACAGCAAAGGTTATAAGAGAAGCGTCTAGGTTAATACTAGAGGGTAATATAGTTGCTATAAAAGGCATAGGTGGTTTTCAGATTGTTTGTAGGGCTGATAGTGATGATATTGTCAGAGAATTAAGGAGAAGGAAGAGAAGGGAAGAAAAACCTTTTGCAGTTATGTTTAGGAGTTTAGAAGATGTTGAGAGATATTGCTATGTTAGCGAGGTAGAAGAGAAATACCTTGTTTCATATATTGCTCCTATAGTTCTTTTGAGAAGAAAGCAGGGAGTAGATATTTCTGAACTCGTTGCACCGAGGAATCCTTTTCTAGGGTGTATTCTACCTTATACACCATTACATATACTTATTATGGAAGAGGTTAAGGTTCCTGTTGTATTCACAAGTGGCAATATATCAGATGAACCAATCTGTATAGATAATGAGGAAGCATTTGAAAGGCTCAAAGGCATAGCAGATTACTTTCTGATACACAATCGTAGAATTGTAAGACATGTTGATGATAGTGTTATTAAGATAACTTCTGATGGTAATACAATACTCATAAGGAGGGCTAGAGGATTTGTCCCGAAGCCGCTAATTCTGGATAAACCTTTGTCTATTGCTATCGGTGTTGGAGGACATCTGAAAAATACTGTGGCAATGTCTGTTGATAAGTATGTTGTAATGAGTCAGCATATAGGAGATCTTGAAACTCTTGAGTCTATAAAGGCTTTTGAAAGAAGTATAAAGGATCTAACTAAATTTTACTCTATAGAACCTGAATATACTGTCTGTGACCTCCATCCAGATTATGTATCTACACAGTTTGCTGAAAAGAATGGTAAAAATATAGTAAAGGTTCAACATCACTTTGCTCATATACTTTCAGTTATAGGGGAGAATGGTATGATTGATCAGGATGTTATAGGTGTTGCTTGGGATGGAACTGGATACGGAACGGATGGAGAAATATGGGGCAGTGAATTTATGTTTGTAAGCAAGGGGGACTTTAAGAGAGTCTTCCACTTCTTACCTATACCTCTCGTAGGGGGTGAGATCTCAATCAAGGAGGCATGGAGGATAGGAGTAGCACTTCTTATTATGTCTTCGCTTGATGAAGCAGTGTTTAAGATATACGGAGATAATCCAGAGGTAAGGAATGTAGTAAATCTTTTCAGAAGAGGATATTTTGTAAATTCATCTGGTGCGGGAAGGCTGTTTGATGGTGTATCCTCAATACTGGGTATCTCAAACTACTCAAAATTTGAAGGACAATCTGCTATGGAACTTGAATTTGCTCTTTACGATGCAAGTCAGTTTTCTGATGATACTTATCAGTTTGGTTTGGAAGGAGAGATGATTGATTGGAGGAAGATAATCCTGGGTATCTACCAAGACTTGAATGAGAATATTCCAAAGGAAGTAATAAGTCTCAAGTTTCATAATACATTAGTCAAGATAATTTGGACGTGTGTTAGTGAGATGAGTAAAATGTTTGGATGTAGAAATGTTGCTTTGAGTGGAGGTGTTTTTCAAAATGGATATCTACTGGATAAAACTATCCGAGTTCTTAAAAGTGAGGGATTTAAGGTTTTAACAAATCAGAGGGTTCCTCCAAATGATGGAGGAATTTCGTTCGGACAGATTGTATATCTTGCTTTGAAGAAGAATTTTTAACTTTGTTATATAGTCTTGAATTTTGAAAATAGGTATATGTTCATAGAAAATAATGTGATAGTGATTGATCCTAAATTACGCGTAAAAATTCTGAATAGTTTAAATGTATGGATGGTAAGAATGTTAGTATTGTGAAATATGCTGACAAGATAGTTATAAACAATCTTGAAATATCGCAGAACTACTCAATAACGAAAAAGAGTATTAAATACGGGAAAGAGATAAGATTTGATAAAAAGATATCATTATTCGTTTATGAAAATCGCGGAAGTATCGTCCAGAAAAGGATAACTACTAAACAAGTTAAGTTTTTGTCAAAGATTTTGTCGTTCTTTGTAAATTATCAAAGTTCTCCTTCTGAAAATTTTAGGTTTATTGCTTCAAGATCGTATATTCCTTTAAGTGTTTTGAACTATATTGAGGAAGATAAGAACTTTTTTAAGCAATTGCTCAATAACTCACCATTGTTGTCACTCAAGAAATTCGTTAATAAGATAACACTAGGATTTTCAGACAGTTTCACATCTTCTTTTGTATCTCTTATGAATGTTCTTGAGTATCATAAAGTTGAAGATGTTATACGACACTACATCAGGAATTACCGAAGTATAAACAGGGAGACTCTCAATTTCTATAAGACACTTATGAAGAATGAACTGGTAGTTGTAAGCAATAACTTGCTCGGAGATGGTATAATCAATGTTATAATACCAAACCAGAAAACACACAGGAACATAAAAGTTTTTAACAAAAACTCTTATCTTATACCTATTGATAAGATAAGTATCTTTGATCTGGTATTATTATACCTTGTTTCATATCGTTTTAAGATTAAGGATAATGTATTAGTAGGCAAGTTATCTAGAGGTAGGATAACTTCGTTTCTGGATACACGACTAAACAAAGATATTGTCAAAACTCTAAACAGGCTAAGGGTTTCAAACAAGTCCATAGTTGATTTTTATTGTGAAAGATGAGGATGTCTAACTACTAGAATAGGTCGTAATTTTTGATTTTTATTGACTTTTTGTTATCTTTAATAAACTATGAAACTAGCATTTAAAGTTATCTTATTTTTGTTAGTTATCAATATTTACTCATACGCTAATATAGAATTTTTCTACGAGGAGATTTCTATAAGAAATTTTAAAGAAACGAATTACACAAGAACTTACATCAAGGGTAATATGTTTAGAACTGATAGAACTCAAAACAATAGTATCATAATATATAACATTGATAAGTCTGAGGCGATAGTTATTGATACGAAGAATAGAGAATACAGAGTCTTACCTATAAGAAAGTGGTTAGATGAGCTATCTGGTAGAATAAATGGTTTTATAAGGTTTGCTAAGACATTTGTCGGAGAGATAAAGATATCTTACTCAGGAGAATTTACGAATGTAAATGGATTTAGGTGTGTAAGGTTGGTTGATAATTTCGGAGGGTATTATCTTATAACTCTTGACCTTATGAGAATAAAGACGAACTTTGATTCCTCTCTTTTAAGGTCAGCAGGATATGAGTATAATTATGAAAATTTTTCAAGGCTATTTGCGTTGAAAGAGTTGACTTTAGATGAGAAATCAAAAGAATACTTCTTCAAAGGTTACGTGGTTGAACAGTTGGGTGTAATAAAGACCGTTTTATTTACTGAAACTAACATAAACTATATTCGAAGATTTAGTTTTGAAGTGAGTGACGATATTTTCTCATTTGATCTGAAGGGTTATCGGTATATCCAGTGATCTTATACCTTTTCTATACTATCTTCAAAACTCTTCAGAGAAAGTCTGCTTAATCTAGATGTTAGTTCTTTATTGTTTTTAAATCTTTGTAATGAGGTTTTATACAACGCTTCTGCGTTTTTCTTAAGTCCCATGCTCTCATATATATCGCCAAGTAGTAAAACTATTCTTATATCATCAGGATGTTGTTTCATAAGTGAGTTGCAAATATCTATCGCTTGCTGGAATTCTTTACGCTTAGTTTTTATTTTTGCGAGTCCTATAAGAGCATATTTACTATAACCTGCCTCTAGAGCTTTGTTGAAAGCAACCTCTGCTTCACTGTCCTTATTGACTTTTAACAGAGTATCTCCTAATCGTGTAAGTATTTTTGGGTTGTCGGGATACTTTTCTGCAAGTCTTATCCAATACTTTAGAGACTCTTTGAATTGTCCCATTCCTCTTAAGGCATCTGCTATACCGTATAAAGCATAGAAGTTTTCGTAATCAACCCCAAGTGCTCTTTGATAATATGCGACAGCTTTTGAGAAAATCTTTTTCCTTCTGTATATATTACCTATCATCGTTAGGACATTAAGTGTGTTAGGTCTTATTTCTATCAATTTCTCCCAGTACATTAGTGCTTTATCAAATTCCTCTAGTTTATAAAACATATCTCCTATTCCCATCAAAGCAAACTTGTTTTTGTTATTGAGTTCAATAGCTTTTACATAACACTCTTCTGCTTTTTGATAGTTTTTCAATTTTCTGTAAGCATCACCCATTCTGGTTATGACGAGTGAATCTTTGGGTTCTATTTGTATGTATTTGTTCCATACCTCAAGAGATTTTTCCCAGTTCTTTAAACCTCTCCAGGAGTCTGCTAGCCCTAGTAGTGCTTTTTTATTGTTGGGGTCTATTGATAACAACTTGTTGAAGGTGTTAATTGCTTCATCAAACATTAGACTCTTTCTGTAAGCAGTTCCAAGAAGATACAATAGATCGGTGTTATTTTCATTATTTTTCAACCCCTCCTCTATAAGTGCAATAGATTTACTATACTGCTTCTGATCAATCATCTCAGAAGCTTTTTTAATTAATTCTTCTATTTTTTCATTCTTCCAAACCATATTTTACCTCCCATATTTAATAATCTACTTGCAATTTTACATAAGCAAGTAAAATTATAAGAAAAATACTTTTGAAAATCAAACACCACAAACTTACAACATTTATGAGACTATCTTGCAGAATTTTTTACTCACTTATTTACTACATTTATCAATTTGTTTTGTAAGAACGACTTTATGTTATCAACAGTAGTTTGAGCAATTCTCCTGACTGATTCTATACTGTTGAAAGCGTTGTGTGGTGTGAATACGACATTCTCTCTATGTAGTAGTATATTACTCTGGAGTGCGGTAACTAGCTTAGAATAGTCAGATGAGTTAGTAAGAAGATTATCTTCCTTCATGAGTGCTTCCTCCCCCTCAATAACATCTAACCCTACTCCAGCGATTATACCCTTGTTCAAGCCATACAGTAGTGCATCATTGTCAATTAGTCCTCCTCTTGAAGTATTTATTATTATTACTCCTTTTTTCATTTTCTTTACAGCTTCTATGTTTATCAAGTGATGAGTTTCTGGGAAGTAAGGTATGTGTAAAGATATGATATCAGATGTGGAGATAAGTTCGTCAAAGCTTACATACCTAAAACCTAAAAGACTACTCATAAGAGTATTTGGATTTCTATCATAAGCTATGACATTCATACCAAAACCAAGAGCCATTTTCACAACATGAAGTCCTATTCTACCAGTTCCTACTATGCCTATTGTTTTACCTCTTAAGTCAAATCCTCTCAATCCTTCAATAGAGAATTCACCTCTTATTGTTCTGACATAAGACTTATGAATGTTTCTTGAGAGTGATAGTATCAGGGCGAATGTGTGTTCCGCTACGGTGTTTTCACCATAATTTGGAACATTTGAAACACTTATTCCTTTGCTCTTAGCGTGATTACAATCAATATGGTCAAAACCTGTTGATCTGGTAGTGATAAACCTCAGGTTAGGTGTGTTATCAATGATATCTTTAGTTACTCTTGAGTATATAAAGGTTGATATTATATCTGCGTTAGAGTAAGACTCAGGCTTAACTTCCTGAATTGTTTGCTTGAAGAACTTAATTTCATGTCCTTTCAATTCTTTTTGGTAAAATGATTTTTCCCAACTTTCTTTAATTTCAAACATTGCTATTTTCGCCATATTTGGCCCTCATTATGTGATACTCCAAGAAATTTATCTGATTTTAAATCTATGTTTCAAATTTCTTCAATAAATTTCTGTAGTTAATAATACTAGATTTACGAAACTTATAAACGTACTCTAAAAAGTTGATTTTAGATAAGTGTTTCCTTAAATTTTAACGGTGAGAGGTATATGTTTATGTTTCCTGAAGGTCTTACACCAGGAAGTAAGAAGATATTGAATATTCTGTCTCAAGAGGCAGCGAAGAGATTGAGGAATGATAAAATAGAAGTAGAACATATACTTATAGGAATAATTGCAGATAATGACAATAGAGCAATAACGGCATTAAGAGATCTGGGAGTTGATACTGAAAAACTTAAGTTAGATATAGAAAATGCTATAAGAAATCCTATGGGACCCATAAACATGGGGTCACTACCTTTCAGTCAGAATGTTAAAAAAGTTCTTGATGTTGCATCGGAAGAGGCTAAGAAACTAGGACATAATTACATAGGTCCTGAACATATACTCATAGCAATCATGAGTGGATATAGTGGTATAGCATACATAGTTCTTGAAAATAATGGTATAACAGTTGATGCTCTTAGAAGAACTGTTGCGAGGATATCAAATGTTGTTCCATTTGGGGCAAAGCAAGTAGAACAGCGCGAGAAAGTCAAGAAAAAAGTTAGGACTCCCCTACTTGATGAATTCGGAACGGATCTATGCAAACTTGCATTGGAAGGGAAGCTTGATCCTGTGATAGGAAGAGATAAGGAGATAGAAAGGACTATACAGGTTCTCGTAAGGAGGAAGAAAAATAACCCTGTTTTGGCTGGATTACCTGGTGTTGGAAAAACCTCAATAGTTGAAGGTTTGGCTCAAAGAATAGTAAAGGGACAAGTTCCTGAGTATCTAATAGATAAAAGAGTTATTCAACTAAACATACCTGCAATAGTAGCTGGAACTAAATACAGAGGAGAGTTTGAAGATAGACTTAAGAATATCATAAATGAGATAAAGTCTGCTGGTGATGTGATAGTGTTTATAGATGAGATTCATACTGTTATAGGTGCTGGTGCTGCAGAAGGTGCTATTGACGCTGCTAATATACTCAAACCAGAGTTATCAAGAGGAGATATACAATTCATTGGGGCAACAACACTTGATGATTATAGGAAATATATAGAGAGAGACAAAGCTCTTGAAAGAAGATTTCAGATGATTCTTGTTGAAGAGCCTTCGGTTGAGGTAACTCTTGAGATACTTAGGGGTATAAAAAAGAAGTATGAAGACTTTCACAAAGTAGTATATGATGACGATGCTATTATACAGTCGGTTTATCTTTCAAAACAGTATATACAAGGTAGATATCTACCTGATAAGGCAATTGACCTTATTGACGAAGCAGGAGCAAAAGTGAGGATGAGAACGTTCTCAAAGCCAAAGGAACTTATAGATATGGAAGCAAGTATGGAAGAGATTGAAGTCAAGAAAAAACAGGCAGTTCAAAACCAAAGTTATGAAGAAGCAGCGTTTTACAGAGATAGGCTCAACCAAATAAGAAATGAGTATGAAGTTAAGAAACAAGAATGGGTTGAGAGAACTTCATCATTGATAATTCCTGTTACAGTTGATGACATAAGGGAAACGCTATCTGCTATGACAGGAATACCTGTTAAGAAACTCGGTGGTATGGAGATAAACAAACTCGCCAACATAGAAACAGAACTCAAAAGAAGGGTTATAGGTCAAGATGAAGCACTTGAGATTGTATCAAAAGCCATAAGACGAGCGAGGATAGGGCTTAAACCCCGTAATAAACCAATCGGTTCATTCTTATTCCTTGGTCCTACTGGAGTTGGAAAAACAGAACTTGCCAAGTCCCTAGCAGAGTTTTTGTTCGGAAGTGAAGATAATCTTATAAGACTTGATATGAGTGAGTTTATGGAGAAATTCACTGTATCAAGGTTAGTTGGGGCACCACCAGGTTATGTTGGATACCAAGAAGGGGGGCAACTGACAGAGGCAGTAAGGAGAAAACCATATGCAGTTATACTTTTTGATGAGATAGAGAAAGCACATCCTGATGTATTCAACATCCTACTTCAAGTTATGGATGATGGAAGACTAACTGATAGTCTTAATAATGTTGTTAATTTCTCAAACACAGTTATCATAATGACATCAAACCTTGGTGTTAGAGATATTACGAACAAAGGATACCTAGGGTTCGCAAAACTCTCTCAAGAAAAGGCGATGGAGTATGAAAACATGAAGAGTAAGCTTATGGACGATGTCAAAAAATACTTCAGTCCGGAGTTCTTAAACAGGTTGGATGAGATAGTAGTATTTAGACCTCTATCTAAAGAGATCGTCAAGGATATCGTTAGTAAAATGATCAATGAGATAAATACAGACTTACAGATCAACAATATATCTATATCAATCACGGATGAAGTTAAGGAGTTTCTTGCTGAGAAGGGTTTTGATCCTAAGATGGGGGCAAGACCTCTCAGAAAAACAATACGAAAGTATATTGAAGATAAAGTAGCACAAAAGATAATCGAGAAAGGTATTGATATATCATTGATTGCTAAAGAAAATAAGAAAGTAATTGCATTCTGTGATAAGGTTGAAAATGATGAAGTTAATATAAAGATAGAAATCAGTGATATTTCGAACCAAGATAAGAAGAGGACAAAAAAGTTAACCGATAGAAGGAAAAAAGACGAAGTTCTCAATATAAACACAAACAACTGAATTTGAATTCATTACTAGCATCACTATATGGTTTCTGTATAATTGAAATGAACGCATTTAGAAGTTTTAAAGAAAAACTTAATTGACTGATAAATTAAATAATATTTATAATAACACAACTACAAGGAGGATTGTATGGCAGATATCTTTGATAAGGTCAAGGATCTTATAGTTGACCAGCTAGGTGTAGATGCTCAAAAGGTAACACCAGAGGCTTCTTTCATTGAAGATCTCGGTGCAGATTCCATTGATATTGTTGAACTGATTATGTCTCTTGAGGAGGAATTCGGAATAACCATATCTGACGAGGATGCGCAGAAGATAAGAACAGTTGGTGATGCTGTAAAGTATATTCAAGAGCATTCAAAATAAAACGTTAAGAGTAGTTTTTTATTGTATTGGGGCTTAAGTGCCCCTAAATCTTTTTATGACGCCAGAAGGGCTTATTGAATCAATATTATTCCTATCGGGTAAGAAAGTGAAAAAGTCCTTCCTTGACGAGATTATTAAAACTCAGTTTGGGATAGGAGATGTAGATGTATCAATAGATAGACTGAACCAGAGATATAAGCAGTATGATTCTGGTGTAAGAATAATATCAACTGAAGACTATGCTGAAATGGTAACATCAGACTCCTATTACAGTGTCCTAAAAGATATTTTTCCTAGCAACAACGATAATGAGCTTACAGACGCTTTGCTTGAGACGCTTACAATTATAGCATATAAGCAACCTATAGAGAGGTCTGAGATTGATAAGATAAGAGGTGTTTCATCAAGTAAAGCTATATCACTACTTCTTGAAAGAGGATTTATAAAGCCTGTTAAGAATGATAACATATCAGACAGAATAAGTTATGCGACGACAGAAAAGTTTCTAGATTACTTTGGTATTGAGAGCCTTAAAGATCTACCTAATATTCAAGATATCAAATCTTCACTTGAGAGATGAGGTATAATCTTCTTTAAGTAGTTTCATTATCGTTTTGGATATACCTTCACTATTCATTCCATAATCTCTGAATATCTCATCCCTCGTGCCAAGTCCAGGAAAAGAGTCAGGAAGACCAATATTATCAAACTTCCCTCTGAAGCCATTCTTGTATAGTTCAACACCTATTGTCTCACCTATACCACCAATCTTAACTCCATCTTCAATCGTAACAACAACCTTTGCCGTTGATAACCTATTTATCATATCCATATCAAGAGGTTTTATAAAGACTAAATCCACTATTCCAACATCTATATTTTTATCTTTCAGTATCTCTCTTGCTTCAACCGCATATTTCAGCATGTGCCCTACCGATACTATAAAAACATCATCAGAATCATAAATCAATCTACTTTTACCAAATACTAATTCTTGATTTCCATTTAACAAAGAGTCAGGATTACACTTATCTTTAGGATACCTTATTGCTACTGGCTGGTTAAGCGTTAGTGAGAAATCTAACATCCTTTCAAGATCTTTTCCTGTTGAAGGTGCCATTATAACAAAATTTGGTAGTTGTTTTAGGAATGATATATCAAATATACCTTGATGTGTCTCTCCGTCATTTCCTACTATTCCTGCTCTATCTATTGCAAACACAACATGTTTTCCGAATATTGAAACATCATGGATTACTTGGTCATAAGCCCTTTGTAAGAAGGTTGAATAAATAGCATAGATGGGGATAACTCCAGATATGCTAAGTCCAAGTGAGAAGGTGCAACCGTGTTGCTCTGCTATCGCTACATCGTAAAATCTGCCTGGGAACTTTTCTGCAAACTCAATAAGTCCTGAACCTTCCTTCATAGCAGGTGTGATGCAGACAACCTTTTCATTCTTCTGCCCTATCTCAACAACTTTATTAGAGAAAACTTCCGAGTACGTTCCAACTTGCTTTTTGACATCATCAGGAACTCCAACTTTAGGGTCAAATACAGGAACAGAATGATACTTTACAGGGTCCTCTTCTGCAAACTTATAACCTTTACCTTTTTGAGTAATTACGTGTGCCAGAATAGGTTTATCTGATTCATCCTTCAAATATCTTATCAACTCAACTAATTCCAATACATTATGTCCGTCAAAAGGTCCTATGTATCTAACACCTATTTCATCAAAGAACACACTCTTGGGTAAGAAGAAAGATTTAACAGACTCGAGGAATCTCAAAAAAACTTTCTTTGTGATACTACCATTACTTGAAACATACCTTCTTACAGCGTCGGATGCTTTTGTCATCATCAGTTTATTAAATAGATGTGTAATTGCACCAACATTTGGAGAAATACTCATTCCGTTGTCGTTAAGTATGATTATTAAATTGCTTCTGTAAAAACCTATATTGTTTATTGCTTCGTAAGCCATACCGGCAGTCATAGCCCCATCACCGATAACGGCAACAATATTCTCATCCTTTTTACCAATTATCTTATTACCTTCTGATATTCCTTGTGCTATTGCTAGAGAAGTGCTACTATGTCCTGCATGGACTATATCATACTCGCTTTCGGAAGGCTTAAGATAACCATATAATCCTCTGTATTTTCTAAGTTCTCCAAATCTATTTTTCCTTCCTGTTAGTATTTTGTGAACATACGCTTGATGTCCTACGTCCCATATTATCTTATCTTTTGGCATTTCAAAGATATAGTGTAACGCAACGGATAATTCAACTACTCCTAAACTAGGTGCGAAGTGTCCCCCTGTTTTAGAGACGTTTTCTATCAAAAATTCTCTTATTTCATCGCATAGTTTAGGAAGATCCTGAACATCAACCTTTTTAAGGTCTGAAGGATAGTCTATCAAATCTAGCAGCCTATTCATATGAACCCCTTCACAATCTTAAAAATTTAATAAAAAACAAGTGTATTTCAATTATAAATGAATATTGTTTTTCTACTTAACATAGTAGTGGAGTCCAAAATTTTCTTGAAAGTTTTTCAACTGTTAGAAAGTCTGTATGCAACGAGGTTGTCTGTAGAATTGAAGAATCAAGAACATTAACCATAACTCATTCTTGTCAATTCTAGGATTTATGATAGATTATCTCTATTGTGATGAAAATTTTGGACTATAGGGACTATTTCATAAATATAAACCCACTAACAGGTGGAACTTCCCAAGATGTGTTGGTAGAGTTAATATTTGTTGTGTTTGTCCCATAACTGTTAGTTGGATCAACGACTATCGTCCAATTTCCAGTTTCAAAGAAAGGATAAACAGTTACAGGTGTTGTCCCAAAATTAACTACCACTACGAACTTTTTGGTTTCATCAGGTACACCACCGTTGTAATTAAGAGCATAGACTATATGTTTTGAGCTCCCCCAAGCGAAGTTTGCAGTGTTCCACTGATTCCCCCATTTGAACCAGTCTTTACTGGCAGGATTGGGGTCTGTAATCCTTAGTGCGGGGTGTTGTTTTCTGAGTTGTATAAGTCCTTTGTAATACTCAAATATATTTGTATTTGTGATTAGCCAGCTCCAGTTTATATCACCATTTGTTTTGTGAGTATTTTGTCCTATTCTTGGTCTTACGAATTCCTGTCCTGACATTAACATAGGTATTCCCATTGATGTGAATAAAACAATTGCACCTACTTTTGATGCATTGGTAGCATCGGTGATGCTAAGATCACTATAAGTAACGAGTTCAGTATATACCGAGTTCTCATCGTGCGATTCAAAATAATTCACAACCTCTAAAGGTGATGCGAAATGACCGCTATCTTTGTCGTAATAGATCATTCTACCTACTCTATCAATGTTGTTATACTGTTCTCCTTCAAAGTTGCCTCTTCTTAACATCGCTTTCATCTTGTCGTGAAAAACTTCCCCCCACTGTGCTATACCAGTCCCCTTAAAGTCAGAACTATTAGGTAATTGTTCTGCTATCCATATTTTGTTTGGGTATTGAGACCTCAAAGGATTTATTATTTGATTAATAAGATGTAGTCTTGCGTTTCTGTAGGTTGGATTACCACCTACCATAACATAAGTTCCGTCAAACCTAAATCCATCTACATTAAATTCTTTGAGATAGTATTCAAGAGTGTCATAAACGAGTTTGGAAGCAACAGGCTTCCAGAGAGCGAATTTATTACCCCAAGGTGTAGCATCGTCACCTCCTGACGAAGTCTCAAGAATACCATCTCCATCAAAGTCAAAGTAATATTTATTGTCGATGGTCCATAAATAATTATTTCCGTTACCAGTATGGTTAAACACAACATCTAGTATTACAGCGATACCTACTTTATGTAGTTCATTAACCATGACCTTAAAGTCATCAGGTGTTCCGTAATCCGAGTGAACGGCCATAAAGAGGGTAGGATTGTATCCCCAGGTATAGCCAGAATAAAACTCCTGAACGTGTATAGGCATTATCTCGATAGCATTTATTCCTAGAGACAGAAGATAGTTTGTTTTGTCAAGTATTCCTAGAAACTTACCTCTTCTTGATGGTGGGACCGATGGGTCATTCGCCGTAAAACTTTCAACATGCAATTCGTATATAACAAGTCTGTCAATTGAAGGTGGTGTGAAAGGATGCCAATTTATGTTACTGTTTGTTTTTAACACCGAGTTAAAGCCACCATATCCATCGTTAGCTACATACTTTGAGTAGGGATCTGCAACCCAAGTGCTTCCGTTTATCACATACTTGTAAGCATGACCATAAACACTAGAAAGTGGAAGCGAGGTAGTCCATACAGCACCATAGGTAGTGTTTATTTTCTGCATAGGATTAGCAGAGGAGTTCCATAAGTTGAAACTACCTGCTATGCTTACAGTCCTAGCATTAGGGGCGAAAAGATAGAAATAAACCTTACCATCGTTTGATATTACTGCACCAAGTTGTTGTGGGAATGGCTGAAATATATTTGTGTTTTGACTGTTCTGTTCCTGATCGCTACTAGTGTTTGGATTACTAATATTGCAGGCTAACAAAATTATAGTAATCGCTATAGCAGAAATGATCCTTATCATGTTCTTACCTCCTAATGGTAAATTATTAATAAACTATCTTAAGATTTCAAGATCTCTTAGCTAATTGAATCAGCAACTTACATGTATTTACTATTTACTTATGCCTAAAAAGTCGGTGGTGAGATATTCAGAGTATGATTATGAGAGAATGTCTAGTGAGGTTAGAAAGAAGGGTGATAAGCGGAGTGAGTTTCAGGTTGACAGAGATAGGATAATACATAGCAGTGCTTTTAGAAGGTTACAGGCAAAAACACAAGTCTATGGTGCTGGCCTTATGGACTTCTATAGAACTCGTCTTACTCACTCAATTGAGGTGTCTCAAATCTCAAAAGCGATAGCAATACGACTTAACATTGACACAGATCTGATTGAAGCAATATCTCTGGCTCACGACATTGGGCATCCACCTTTCGGTCATACAGGTGAAGACAAACTAAACGAACTTAATCATAAGTTTGAAGGTTTTGACGCAAACGCTCATAACATTGTAATACTGGCATTTCTTGAAACGAAGATAGTAGGTAAAGACTTGTCAGAAAATAGAGGACTAAACCTCTCAAGAGCAACACTAGATGGGCTACTTAAATACAAAACAACTAGAGACAAACATCGTAAATTTCTCTATGAATATCCTTTTTTCAAGAATATGATTGACTGGATTGACGAAAGATGGAGTGATGATAGGAATTTTGAAGACAAAAGAAGTATTGAGTGTCAGATAGTTAATTGGGCTGATACTTCTGCTTACTCTGTTCATGACTTTGAAGATGGTATAAAGAGTGGTCTTCTAAAATCGTATTTTCTGAACGATATTCTTCTTGGGAAGATTACTCATAGATTGAAAGATACTATCAACCCAAGCGAGGTTGAGAGAATCTTCAAGAGAGTTAGAAAAATTATATCGGACATAGAAAAATCACCAACAGAGGTCCAGAGAAAAGCAAAACTGAAGTCAGTTACATCAAAATTCATAAATGAATTCGTTATTAATACTTACCTTGAGGTTGTTGATAATAATAGTAGTAGGTATAGTTACAGACTAAAGGTAAAAGGACCAACAAGGGCGAAGAATAAAGTTATAAGAGCAATAGAAGATGAACTTATTTACAAGAGTAAGAACATTTTGAGGACTAGAAAGAAGTGTGAAATGATAATACAGAAGTTGTATGAGGTTTTCTCTGACAGTAGTTCAAAAAACCTCTATCCCAAAGAGTATCAGGAGTATTGGGATTACTTTGAGGCCAGTAGGAATGATGAATGGAGACATAGGCTAGCAACGTGGTATATAGCAGGAATGACAGACAACTTCGCTATCAAGACTTACAAAGAATTCTTTGACCCGAACACACTTATAGATCTGTTCATAAGCATATAGTTTATGTTCGTATCCAGAACTCTTTGGTTAGAATTGTTTTTAGGTTCTGTTAAGTCTTATGGGAGTTAGAGAGGTAGAGTTAAATTTGCTTTTTCTAGTTTGGTGGTATCTAATTTACTTAACAATGGAAGAATAACATCGTATGGATTATTCAAGACTAGATTAACTTCTAGTAGAGTCTCAACGGGAGTGTATTAATTATACTCTAAAACTTACGATTAGATGTAGTTTCTCTTTTTATTTCATTGTCATTCAATACTTCTCAACAATCTTTCTACGAGTTCAGTGTGAAGCAAAATATAATGTTTAACGAACCATATACTCAGAACTAAAGGTGGTGAGTAATCAAAGTAAGAAATCTTGCCCACTTACCTAGCGGATATAGGGATTCATTGTACTGATTATCTACTAGTTCTTTTGAGGAAACTATTTCAGAAGTTATCTTCCATGAGGTGTTTGTTTTTCGTCAAGTTTATGTAATCTTCTAATAGTATCTTTGCTGATAGGGAGTCAATGTTTTTGCTACCAATTTGAGTTGCTATCTTGGTTGTAAAGCGTTCATCAAACAATTCAACATCGACCCCTATCTCTTTTTTGATTTTTGCAGCGATATTCTCAACATACGATTGTATATGACTCTTTGTTGAGTTGAAATTGAGAGGTAAGCCAACGATAACTTTATCAATCTTGTCTCTCAATACTATTTCTTTTACATTGTTTATGATATCTTTTTCATTCTTCACTACGATCACTTCTCTTGCGAATACTATACCGATGCTGGTTTCGCAGAATGCTACACCTACTCTTTTTGTCCCTATATCCAGAGCAAGTAATCTCATGAAAAAGCCTCCACAAAGAAGTTAGTTATTACATACCTCGGATTTATGTTGAAAGTATGTATATTTCTATAACCTTCGTCTAGATAAGATTGGAGTTTATACAGTTTGCTGATGGTGAATTTATCAAGTATTTCTTTTGGAAGTAGGTGTAAAATTTCTTTATCCAGCTGAACATCCAATCCAGATATCTTCGCTCTGAACTCAAGTATGGATTTAAGAACTTTACTAGCAACTTCAAAAAACTTTTCAACTAAAATTTCATCATCGGATACTTCTTCCGAAAACTTCATAGCACTATCTAGGTCTCCTGATGAAAGCGTACTAGCAAACTTGTTTAGAAAGCCTATTTTTATGTCATATATATTGTCAACCATAATGTCGTATATGCTGTAATATTTGTCCTCATCAATATTTTCAGATATAAACTTTATATCGCTTCCTTTAAGTCTTAGAAACGAAATTTTGAATGTTCTTGAACGAATGGTAGGTAAGATCTTGTCATAATTTGATGTTAAGAGTATGAAAAATACGCCTTTGGGTGGCTCTTCAACTGTTTTGAGTAATGAATTCTGTGCATCAAGTGTTAAGTTTTCAAACTCTGAAAAGATAACGAATTTATAACCACTGAAAGAGGTTCTGCTAACGAATTCAATCACTTCTCTTGAAACATCTATACCAATACTTCTTATCTTCTCAAGTTTTGAAACAACAACCTCAAGGTCTGATAGCAGACTCTTTACTTGCTTCTCTTTGAATTCCCTTCCGCTACTCCTAATTTCATTCAGTTTGTAAATTATAGAAGACACAATCCCTTTGTCATCTGTAAGTTTTCTGTTTGCTATACAAAAGCCAACAAACCTTACAAAAAACTCATTTAGTTTCGGATTAGAAATTATTCTTGAAAGGTTATTCTCAAAGAACCTATATGCTAACCTGTAATAGTATGATCCAACTACATATATGTCATTATGGTTAAAGGGAATATAAGAGTCGTAGTCTTTGAGGAAATTTGATATGACAAGTTCAGATGAAAATGTTTTCAATGTTCCTCTCTCACCTATGAATATCAAACTAACACTACTTTTATTCTCTACCGAAGAGATGATTATCTTTTCAAGTGGCTTGTTATAAAGCATTAGAAATTGAGTATAGGTATGGTAGAAATTTTAAAGAGTATCTCTTTTGGGAGTATTAAAAGTCCCAATGTTATTAAAAATATAATTATAACAACTATCGTTTCTGGTAGTGGTATAGTATCTGTTATTTTTTCAATCAACGATGTCTTCCTACTATATCTAGGGTTCATACTGATACCTTCTTGGATGGTTTGTTCATTCTTCTTACATATTCTTCTAACTTACCTGCCTTAAGACATTTTGTGCATATATTTACATATCTATTAACGCCATTAATTATTACCTTTTTTTTCTGAACATTTGCTTTCCAAACTCTAGGAGTCTTCTTGTTTGAGTGACTCACATTATTACCAAATACAGTTCCCTTTCCACAGATCTCACATCTAGCCATTTCATCCTCCGAAAGATGGTTTCTATTATAAAAACTCTATGGTACCCCTTTCAAAATTCTACAAACATTGAAAATGTGAGTTTTACACAAACAAAATTTTAGTAATTCCTAGAGTTTTAGGAGGATATGAATGATATTAATTTTTATAACATCTGTATTACTTTTCGCTTTTGGATACTTCCTTTACGCAAGGTATATAAGTAGAGTTTTAAACATAAAGCCTGAAAACCCAGTTCCTTCTGTTGAGAGGAAAGATGGTGTTGATTTTGTTCCTACTAATAAATTTGTTCTATTTGGACATCATTTTGCTTCAATAGCAGGTGCAGGTCCTATACTCGGACCTATAATAGCAACGAGTATGTATGGATGGGGACCTACCTGGATCTGGGTGATAATTGGTGGAGTGTTCTTTGGCGCTGTACATGATTTCCTTTCACTCATAGTATCTGTCAGAAACCAAGGCAGGTCAATATTTGATATATCAAAGGATATTTTAGGTAAATTCACAAGTCTATTTATGTCAATATTCGTGTTTCTAGCACTTATGATCGTGGTTGCAGTCTTTGCTGCATACACTGCAGTAACATTTGTTTCTGAACCAAGAATTGTTATTCCAACACTATCAATACTACTTGTAGCATTGATAGTAAGTTTTATGATATACAGATTGAAGATTGGATTGATACTATCTACACTTATAGGTCTTTCAATAGTCATAGCAAGCATATTTATTTCATTCAATTTTAACATTGCTATAGCTTTACCATACGATAGTAAGACATCAACAACAGTGTGGATTTTCATTCTGTTAGCATACTCTTTCATTGCTTCGGTATTACCTGTTAATCTAATCCTTCAGCCAAGAGATTACATCAACTCATATATTCTATTCGTAGGTATGCTATTCGGCATAGCAGGAATACTATCCTTCAGTTTTAGCAATCTGGAAGTAAAAATTCCGTTCTTTGAAATATCCGAGATAGCAAAAAACCCTAACACTGGTCTTCTAGAGCCCTTATGGCCTATACTTTTCATAACAGTTGCCTGTGGAGCAATATCCGGATTTCACTCACTTATCTCTTCAGGAACTACTTCAAAGCAACTAGCCAATGAGAAAGATGCTAGGTTTGTGGGATTCGGTGGAATGTTAACCGAAAGCCTACTTGCCGTCATTGTAATAATAGGGGTTATATTTTTCCTATCATATGATAAACTGATAAGCCTTGTAAAAGATGGTAAGACTATTCTCGCGTTTGGGGAGTCGTTTGGAGGTCTTACAAGTAGCATTCTTGGAGGTTGGGGATTATCACTTGCAATACTAATGATAAACGGATTTATGCTGACAACACTTGATACAGCAACCAGAATATCAAGGTTTATTCTCGAGGAGATTGTTCAAAACTTGTTTAATAGAAAGATAGTCAAGTATCTGTCAACTACGATAGTAGTTGTTATATCGGGCTATCTCGCATTGAGTGGTGCGTATGTTGCAATCTGGAAACTGTTTGGGACTGCTAATCAACTCGTTGCTGCGTTAGCATTAGTCGTGATATCAACCTATTTGCTATACAAAGGAAAAAATAGTATGTTCGCTATGATACCTGCTATATTTATGGTTATAACGACACTTGGGTCGTTGGTTTTCTATTTCTATAAGTATGCCTTTGACTCCTTTAACATCACATTTTTGATCATTGATTCGGTATTACTGGTTGTATCTGTGATTTCGTATATAAGTATTGCTTTATCAATCATAAGAACGAAATTTTTAAAAGTTCAGGGAGAGAAAGTTTAGAAAACTTGAAACTTAGATTTTCTACTTCTTTATAATAGGTTCCGATTTTCGGAGGGTAAAGTTCCTGAAGAAGGATTAAAAGGGAAGAAGGGTGAAAGTCCCTCGCTGGTCCCGCAGCCGTGAGTGGGGACGAAAGTCACATCTAACCACTGTCCTTCTTGGTTGATCGCTGGGAAGGATGGGAAGGGTGACTAGTAGGATGATCCACGAGCCGGAAGACCTGCTTTACCCAGAAAGAAGGTTATCCTATTTCTCGGGCTTAAGAAATAGGGTGAAGGTGGGGTATAATACAGTTTGCTCAAGTTATTTCTTATTTGTTTTCTTCTTTCATTTGGCCACCTAACTTCTTTCTGGTGTAAAGTTCCTTTTCTAGAACTTTGCCCTCTTAACTAGAGAGGGTAAAAGATGAGTTTTCTGAAGGTTGAGAATGTGTCGTTATCTTACGATAGGAGAAACTTGGTAATTTCTAATTTTTCGCTAGAAGCGCACTCAGGTGATTGTATTCTTCTTGAAGGTAGGAATGGAAAAGGTAAGACTACAATACTTAAAGCGATATCAGGACTTCTTGAGCCTGTATCAGGTAAAATAACTATTGATGGATTTGATGTATTCTCCGTTTCTTCTACAAAAAGAAAGAGTTTAGTTGCTTTAGCACAACAATCACCGCACTACAACACTCCTATTAAAGTAATTGAATATCTTGAGATGGCTTTGCCAAGACAATTCTCGCTACTAGGCCCAAAGAGATTGAGAAAGTACATAGATTTACTAGAAGTTGAAGATTTACTTCTAAAACCACTTAACACTTTGAGTGAAGGACAGAAGAAACTTGCGTTAATTTGTAGAACCTTTGTTCAGGGTAGTAGTATTTTGCTTCTTGATGAGCCTGATGCCTTTCTTGATACTTATAATCAAAAACTCGTCAGAAATGGTATAAAAGAAGTTTTAAGTGAAGGTAAAATTATCATCTTTGTGTCTCACAACGAATCTTTCTACTCAAATTTATACAACAGGAAAGTTAGTATAATATCAAGTTCTGTGTTTGAGATAGAACAAGTTGCTAGTGTGTCTTTATAGGAGGTTGCTTATGAGAGGTTTAGCCAGATTGTTGATTGCGATGCTTATGGCTACGATTATGGTAGCTTATGTATTCGCAGAGGAGCAAACAAATACCAATGAGGTTCAAAACGCTCCTCAAACAAATGTCGTTCAAAAAGATTCGTTGAAGACTCTCAGCCCACTTGTGTTTGAAACTACTGTTATTGGAAGTGTTTGGGAGAGAGAGACTTCCGCATCTACGATGGATGTAAGGAAGTATAAAAAGAAAGGTGATTCACCTGATTTCACGGACTACTTCCAGAACATTCCAGATACTCTTACACCTACATACTACGGAATGATAGGACATGTAGTTAATATATTCACACCGAGAGGAGATAAGGTAAACATAGCAGTGAATGGAATTGACATATCTACTGCCGCGAACTCTTCTTACGATGTTAGCGTGTTAGATCCATTATTCTTTGAGTCTCTAGAGATATACTATGGTCCTTCATCTGCTAGGTATGGTGGTGGAAACTACGGAGGGGTTGTAAATTTCAATCTACTTGGCGATGAGAAGAAAAACTTTATCAGGGTTATAAGAACACTTGGGGCATCCTTTGAAACTTACTATGTTATGAGTGATTTATCACTCATTACCGATTTTGGAAAGTTCTATCTAGGTGTAAGTTATAATAGAAGTGAAAATATATTCAACTTCAATGTATCAACACTCTACACAAACCAATCTTCTTTGGAACCTACAAACTATGTAAGACAAGGTGCTGAACATACGAAGTATTCAGGTCTCTTTAGGTATATAAGTGAAGTGTTCGGAATTATGCTTGACACAGGAGTTCTACTAACACTACCAACAACTCACGAACCAAATCAGGTTCAAAAAAATAATCCTCTAGATTACGAAAAAGCAGAATCAAGAATTAGATTCATTTTGCCCTACATAAAAGCAAACTACAAGATGGACTTAACAGAGTTAGGTTTCAAGTTATACTATACCGAACAATTGAGGAACAGAAAAGTTGAAAAGCTTTTATCTCCATTTGGTGGAAGTATAGGCTCAAAAATCCTTGCTAGTAAGGTAGGTGCCGAGTTTGATGTTAAACAAAGAATAGATATTGATACGATGAATGCAGTTCTACTGGGGTTAGCGTTGAATTATATTTCTGATGGCTACGATGTTGTGAATACAAACTCCTCAACATTCCCTTCTACTAACACGAATGAGAGCAAAACTAATGCATCAAGAAATATAATAGGTGTTTATCTAGAAGGAAACTATCTCTTGTCGTCATTACTCCAATTAACAGCATCCAGTAGGTTTGATTTGATAGATGCTAATATCTTTGAATTGTCTCCAAGAATTGGGGTTCTGGTGAAACCTACTGAATTTTTAGGAATTAGGACTAGTGTTTGGAGAGCTTACAGATTGCCATACTTTGATGATGTATATGGTCCTGTTGCGTATGGATATGGACCTAATGTTTTGACGAACCTCAAAACCGAGTATGTGAATGGTATAGACGCAAGTATAATATTTGACTATAAGATTGGAGATTTTGGTATCTACCTATCTCTGACACCGTACTACTCTGATACTACAAACCTGATTGCTTTCAATAACGCAACATTCACAACAGAAAATATTGGCAAAGTGTTTACAAGAGGCATAAACTCACAGTTTAAGTTGTCGTTTAGAGATACTCTGACTTCAACAATTTCATACACTTACAATGAGTCTATTAATGGTAATGCAAGCGAATTTATAGGATGGTCAAGATTGGTATTTTTAAGCCATAGACCTCTCAACTCTCTATATATTGACATAGTCTATGAGAGAGGTTATTTTGGATTAGGAGCATACTTGAATTACTTCTGGAACAGATTCGGTTATGTATATGATTCAGCATTCAATATTATAGGAAACAGAACATTTGATGACATACTCACACTTTCAATAAAACACTGGGCTAGACCAAAAGAATGGGTTGAGCTTGGTGTTGAGTGGAAAAGAAATTTGATCGGTAACGAATACGTGGAAGGTTATCCTATACCGGAAGAAAAGATAAACACTTATGTGATATTTGAGTTCAGTTGGTAATACAAAGTTCATTATACTCTAAAAGGGAGATATGTAGTCTCCCTTGTTATGTTAGTTCTAACTATAACCACAAATCTTGACTAATGTTGCAAAAATTTTCCATAAAATTGAATCTTGAAGTTTGAAGGACTATAATTATATCTAGTAATGGATAATCGCTATCCATAGGACTAGGATATGTGCGAATTATCTCACACCGTATCGGTAGACTTGAAGACAAACATATTAAGAAGAA
Organism: Spirochaetota bacterium; assembly: GCA_025061835.1. Classification (NCBI taxonomy): domain Bacteria; kingdom Pseudomonadati; phylum Spirochaetota; species Spirochaetota bacterium. Next base: position 58,937 of record JANXAC010000001.1, on the reverse strand, counting down.
TTGACGCAAGACTCAAGTTAGTAATAGTTTTTTTTGTTCTATTTGCAAACATTGGTTTTGCTAATATTTACTTCTGTTTGTTTCTTATACTAAACGCTTTGGTTGCTACTCTAGTTGCCAAAATTAGGATAAAGGATGTAATTCACTCTTTGAGAGTTCCGGCGGTGTTTGGTGTATTCTTGGTTGTGATGCAGGCTTTGTGGTTTAAAGGTGGGGATAGAATAGAGTTTTTGGGTTTAGTGTTTTACGAGGAGGGATTGTTAAGAGGAATTAGAATTTTCCTTACCATCGTATCTGGTGTATGGTTTCTTGTTTTAGCTTCAAAAACCTCAAAAGAAGATGAGTTTTTGAGTGCTTTTAAACGGATAGGTATTCCTTCTGTTATGATTGATGTTGTTATAATGATGTATAGATATACTTTCATTTTGAGAGATGAAGCGATGAGGATATTTCTTGCTCAGAAGGTAAGGCTTGGATATTGTAGTCTCAAAAACTCTTTAAGGTCAATCGGGGAGTTGTGGGGACTTGTGCTAGTAAGATCATTAAATAGGGCTTCCAGGGTTTATGAAGCGATGGTCTCAAGAGGTTATAATGGAAAACTGTTCTACGAATCATCTAGAGAACTGAATATCAAAGAATTAGCACTTGTAGCAGGATATGTAGTTATTATGCTTGCCACTGGTTTCGCGTTGAAAGTTTTCTTGTAAGGAGAGGGGGTTGTGGTTCAGTTTTCTTTGAAAGACGTATATTTTTCATATTCTCCGAAAATCTCTAGTGATGATGATTGGGTTTTGAAAGGTATAAACTTACAGATAAAAGAAGGAGAGTTTGTAATAATTCTTGGTCATAATGGTTGTGGTAAAACAACACTACTCAAACACCTAAACGGACTTCTGAAACCTCAAAGAGGGGATGTTTTTTGGTATGATAAGAGGGTTTGGGAATACAGGGATGTTGAGATATTTTCAAAGATAGGGTTTCTATTTCAAAATCCTGACGACCAGATATTTGGGCTCACGGTTGAACAGGATGTCTCATTTGGACCTATAAATCTAGGACTTCCAGAAGAAGAGATAGAAAGAAGAGTTGTTAATTCACTCAAGGCCGTTGGAATACTTGAGTTAAGAAAACATAGAATTGATGAGTTGAGTTTCGGACAGAAGCAAAGAGTTGCTATTGCTGGTGTGCTCGCTAATGAACCATCGGTAATAGTATTTGATGAACCAACTTCTTATCTTGACCCTGCTACGCAGATTGATATTATGAATATGCTGAAGGAACTAAACAGTAAAGGAATAACAGTCATTATTACAACACACGATGTTGAATACATATCGGAGTATTCAAACAGGATACTCGTAATGATAAAAGGTAGGATAGTATATGATGACACTCCAAAAAACTTATTCATAGATGAAGATATTATCCATCAATCCAATCTTCGCCTACCGTTCATATCAATACTGTTTAGAAAAATCTGTAAGAAGTATAACTTGGATTGTGATAACATACCTACAACGGTTGATGAAGGATTAATGTTTATTGACAAGCTACTATCAAATCGCTCCAGTCTGTTATCACAGAGCAACAATTTCTAGACTATATTCAAACACATTTAGAATTATGCTATGTATAGAGTTGGACAGGGTTTTGATATTCATAGGTTAGTAGAAGGTAGAAAGTTATTGATCGGTGGAGTTGAAATTCCATATCACAAAGGATTTCTAGCACATTCAGATGGTGATGTTTTACTTCACGCAATTACCGACGCTTTACTCGGTTCTATCGGAGAGAGAGACATCGGATACCATTATCCAGACACTTCAGAACATACTAGGAATATGGATAGTAGGCTTATGCTACGAGAAGTTCTTGCGAAGGTTAAGGAGAAAGGTTATAAACTAATAAACATTGATGCAACGATAATAGCCAACAAACCGAAACTCCAACCTTATGTTGAACAGATAAGGGAGAGTTTATCCTCAATCGTAGGTATAAGCAAAGATAATATATCAATTAAGGCAAAGACAACAGAGGGTTTTTTCTTTGACGACGATGGTATGATGGTGTTTGCCGTTGTTCTGATAGAAGAGAGTTAAAAAACTTGTTTGGTTGATCCGTCTTTGTGAAAATGTTATAGAACTTCCTTGAAAATTAAATTTGTATGGATAAATTTGATAAACTGGTTGAAATAGTTGAGGTCTTGAGGTCACCGAATGGTTGTTCTTGGGATAGAGAGCAGACACTTGAAAGTATCGTTGAGAATATCATAGAAGAGGCTTATGAGGTAGTTCATTCTATATCGCTTAAGGATTTTGAGAAGATAAAGGAAGAAACAGGAGATTTGCTTCTTCAGAGTGTTTTCATCTCACAAATAGCGAAAGAGTTAGGTAAATTCACAATACAAGATGTTATAAGTAGTCTTAATGAACGATTGATCTACCGACACCCACATGTTTTCGCAAACGAAACCCTACCAGAAGATAGAGATGAAGCACTCAAAGTCTGGGAAAGCAAAAAGAATTCAAGTTCAAACATTCTAGATGAAATACCACAAAACCTTCCAACACTTCTATTTATCTATAAAGTCATTCAGAAGTTAAGGCGGAGAGATGCTTTGAAAATATCAGAGAGTGAGATTATGCAAAGTATAAATAATATTCTACAAAACCTTGACCTCAACGACAATAAGACTATACAAGAACTTATATTACTACTACTCGTCCTGATTTCTTACAGGAATGTAAGGAGTGAAGTTGAGTTAAGAGAGATATTATTTGACAAACTTGAATCATGGATTTTGAAAAAGTAGTAAGAGGAAGAGACAAGACCCTGTCAAGTATTACAAGGAAGTATAACATTACTTTAGAAGAATTGGTAAGAGTTTTAGAATTCTACTCAAGAGGTATCGTATTTGACTGGTTACTTGTTGATATGTATGGGTTGAGTAGATCTCTTGAAAACTGGTTTCTTTTCTCTCAAACCTTTCTCAGGTATGTTTTGCAGAATAAGTTTGAAGGCAAGGTAAACGTCGGTAGGGAAGTTGAGATAAGAGGGTGTAGATATCTGTGTAGTCTGGGAATGAGAATTGTCATTACAAATTATCGGACTAAAGTAGGTGAAATTGATATAATATGTAGTGATAATAACTTCATCAGGTTTGTTGAGGTTAGAAGTTCGTTTTCATCATTTCTACCGGAGGAGAGACTCGGTAGGGTAAAAACTAACAAAATTCTCAAGGCTTCCGAAGATTTTACCAGTAAGGTATCAACTCAAGAAGTAGGGTATGATGCTCTACTTTTTGATGGTAATAGATTTACTTACCATAGAGACTATTTAGTGTAGAAAACTAGGGAACAAGGATGTTCCTGGAAAATAAACTAAAGGAGGGACAAGGATGTCCAGAGTGAGAGTGAGGCAGTCTAAAAATCGCCTCCGTTCAAGGCTCACGGAGGAGGAGATCAGGGAACTGCGGAGTAAAATACGTGACCCATCTTACATTGATTATGTAACATCTCAACTTGCTTCAATAATTTTTACAAAAATCCGTGGAGACCCAGAAAATCAAGAAGAAAAAAATGAAGAAGATCAAAGAAGTAATTGTTCGCACCAAAACTACTAATTCCCTACCGCTTGTATAAATTCCTATAAAGAGAGGCTCTCTTACGAGAGCTTCTCTATATATTCTTTTAACCAATTTCTTATCTCTAATCTATCTTCGGAAAATTCCAAAGCATACCTTATGAATGATTTTACATACTCATTCGGAGTTCCAGTGTCAAAGAATTCACTTTTATTTACCTCAATCCCTACGACCTTGCCATCAGCACACAATCTGTTTATTGAGGATATGTGATAAAACTCTCCTTCTCTACCGAACATGTGCCACTCTTTCTTGAGTAAGTGTAGCACTTCTGGAGTGAAAAGGTATCTACCAATCGTTATATAACTTGACGGTTCACTGCCTTTATTTGGCTTCTCTACTATACCTCCTACTTCAAAAATTTCACCGTTTCTTTTTGTAATTCTAGCAACACCGAACCTAGATACATCCTCACCAGTCTTGTCAAGAAGCGATAAGACATTCTTACCAGTTTTTCTATAAACCTCAACGAGCCTTTTACTTAAAGAAGGGTTTGATATTACGATATCATCCGGGTAGAGTAGTATAAACTCATTCTCTCCTATGAAATTTCCTGCTTCTAGAAGAGCATCACCAACTCCTTTCATCTGCTTCTGCCTTACAAAAGCGATCTTAACATCGTAAGGTTTGAGTAGTCTTGACTTGTCAGTGTCTTTAAAGAAAGTCTCAAGTTCAAATTCAATATCAAAGTAGTCATCCAAAGACTTCTTACGCCTACTTGTTACGATCACAATCTCTTTGATACCAGCATCCATAAATTCTTGAATAGCGAAATGGATTGACGGTAAGTTGTATAACGGTAGCATCTCTTTAGGAATAGTTTTAGTTATAGGAAAGAATCTACTTCCATACCCAGCGCATAGTATAACTCCTCTCATTCAAACCTCCTGCTTGAAAAAGTAATCCATCTTCTGGAGTAATTCTATATGAATTGAAACATCATATTCAGGATTTTGAAATTTGAATTTTAAGGTTTTATCAACTAGGTGTTTGTAGTTTTATTATTTTGTATTTCTCATAAAGGATAAGTTCTGATATATGAATTAACTCAATATGTTGTTTAATCCATCTAAAGTGTTTTTTGATAGACAACATACTACTTGTTGATTGGTTTAATTGAAAACAAGGGTGTATTAATATAATACTTAATCTAGGGGCGTTGAAGTTGTGTATGGAAAGAACGATAGTTGTGTTAGTTGAAAACAGTGTTGGAGTACTAGCGAGAGTTTCAGGTCTTTTTAGTGCTAGGGGTTTTAACATAAAGAGTTTATCAGTAGGAGAGACGGAAGATCCAGAAGTTTCAGTTATGACAATAGTTGTAGATGAGGATGAGAGAACAGCGGAACAAGTTAGGAAGCAGCTTGCCAAGTTGGTTGAGACTGTTAAAGTAAAGGACATTACCGAATCACCTAGGGTTGAAAGAGAACTAGCACTTCTTAGAATTGCTATACCAAAAGAAAGAAGGGGTGAGGTTATAGAGATTGTTGATGTTTTCAAAGCGAAGGTTGTTGATGTTGCTCATAACTCACTCGTTGTTGAGATCACAGGAGCAAGTGAGAAAGTGGAAGGATTTATTGAACTTATGAAATCTTATGGTATAATTGAGATGGCTAGGACTGGTAAAGTTGCCCTTGAAAGAGGTCTCTACCTAGAAAAGAAAGAAAAAAAGTAAGATGATAAGACTTTCTATAAATATTTTTAGAAACGAAGACTTATCATACCCTATATACATAGGTAATAAAATCTTTGATAATCTCAAGGAGGAGGTTAATAGGCTTACTCCTTCACATATAGTCATAATAACAGATAGTATTATCTCAAGCCTTCATTTAAATTATGTTATTAAGAATATACAAGAATGGAATATACCTGTTAGCACTATAGTTATACCAAGTGGAGAGAAGTTTAAGGATAGAAAAACAAAAGAATATATTGAGAATGAGATGTTTAAGTTAAACATAGACCGCAAAGGTTTGATAATAGGTTTTGGTGGAGGGGTTGTAGGTGATATTTCAGGTTTCGTGGCTGCAACTTATCTAAGAGGTATAAATTTCATCCTAGTTCCGACTACACTTTTGAGTATGGTGGATAGTTCAATAGGTGGTAAGGTAGGTATAGATACACCTTACGGCAAAAATACGATAGGTGCATTCCATCAGCCTAAGGCAGTTATAATAGATGTATCTTTTCTTGATACTCTACCAGAAGTTCAGTTCAGAAATGGTTTGGTTGAGATAATTAAGCATTCAATAATAAGAGACAGAGAGTTGTTTGAATTTTTGAGTCAGAACAAAGGTAGTATTATCTCAAAGAATTATGAATCTTTGGTAAAAGTTATAGAATGGAGTTGTAGGATAAAGAAGGAAGTTGTTGAGAAAGATGAAAAAGAAACTGGTCTTCGCAAAATCCTCAATTTTGGTCATACTATTGGACATGCTATTGAGACAATGTCAAACTATAAAGTTCTACATGGGTTTGCTGTAAGCGTTGGTATGAGTGTTGAATCTCTTATATCAAGAAATATTGGTATTTTGTCTGATGAAGACTATGTGAGTATATTGAAAATTCTTGAGGATTACCAATTGCCTACGAACTTAAGAGATATAAAATATAAGTTGAACGATAAGGATATCATTAAGTTAATAGAACTAATGAAGGGAGATAAGAAGTCTATCAAATTCAACATTAATATGTCTCTTCCTAGAACCATAGGTGAAATGGTGGAAACTTTCACATTAACGGTAGAACCACAGCAAATAATTGAAGCAATAAAATCAGTTAATTAATGTCCTTTAAATGTCTGACTTGCTATTGTTTCGTATAATGTCATAAACCATCCTAGTGAGAGTGACGATATTCCAATGTATTGAAGAATAGTTTTTGTATCACCATTTAATAAAAAACTAACTGGTAGCGCCAAAGAAAGTATCATGACCCAAGAGGATGTTATCGTAAAAAATGTCCTTCTCTTGCCTATCACATATACATTTACAAAGTAAAATAATATTAGTGAAAAGCTTACCAAGAGACCATATATTAGCAACTGCGAGTTATTAGTCAAGAGATAAGATAGTGGAAATAAGATGTTTCCAAAGATCCCGAGAGTTATGTTTTTTATAAACATACCTTAACCTCTAAAAAAATTATAATATCTTGATTGTTTAGTATTCAAAAATCCCCTTTAACCTCTCAATAGGTTGATGATGAATGAAGTATGAAAGCGTCTGTCTTCAAGACAACTTGACACTCTTTGTTAGGTGATTACAATGTAATCTTTTATTCTAGTGATACTCTGTATTCAACTATGGAGATAGTTTTTGAACACTAGAAGTGTCAAAATAGTTTGTCCTAAAAACTCTTTTGATAAAAGAAAGTAGTAATCTGGGATTTGCTATGAACAGGTATAAAAACACAACTATTGCATAATAAGCAAGTATCAATAATCCTATTGTGAAAGGGGATCCCAATCTTAAACTAACTGACAAATCAACACTAGCAAACATTTGGGTTATAATGATGAATATTAAATTGATTAGATTTAATCCTCTAAACATTATCTCACCTAATGTAGATGATAATAAAGATACTAGATACGCTACGACACCATATATGATATTTAATGAAGATAGAGGAACTAACACAATGGATGAAAATATTCCCATAAGTGGTGATTCACCGAACCACATAATTACAACCGGTAGAGTGAATATTACAGCAGTTAGTGAGACTGAAAATAGACTTATTATATTCTTAACTTGTTTGCTTGGTTCAATGTTTAGTTTGTTAAGGTAGAATATAAACACATCATCAACATATTTTGTGAATAATATTATGCTTATGATAGCGAGAAAAGATAGAATGAATCCAACATCAACAGATAGCAGTGGGTCAATCATTAGCATAATGACGCCTACTATTAGAGTTATGTTGAGATAGTTTGGTTTTAGACTAAATGATCTTACAAGAAGTATTATTGATGCTAGTACTGATGCTCTAACAACAGGGGGTTTAAGACCAACTATAAGACTATAACCAGCAAGAAAGATAGAGATTACAATGAACTGAACAAATTTAGGTATCCTCATCAGGCTTAAGAATATGACAAAAGCAATTACAATTATACTAACATGGAATCCTGATACGGAGAATATATGTGAGACACCTGAAAGTCTTATACTCTCCATAAATTCTTTTGATATTTCAGAAGACTCCCCCATTATAAGAGATGAAGATAGAAAACTAGTGTGTGGTAAGTATTCGGAAAACTTATTGTATATGTCCTGCCTTATGGTATTGACAGAGTTCAAAAAAACAGAATCGGGGATTATAACTTCACCTACGGTATCATCTTTTGAATAAACTACGAAGGGTATGTTGTTTTTAAAGAGATATAGGAAATATCCATACATATTCTTATTCGTTAGGTAAGAGTAGGTATGCTTTGCCCTACCTGATATCAGAACCTGTGATCCCAATGAAGTATATTCATAATCAAAATCTCTTAGATAAACAACCACTGTGTAGTTTGATACATTTATGAATATCTTGTTTAGAAAACTCACTGACACAGTGCCGACTATAAAGTTTTGTGAAGGTGTTGTCAGGATAGTATCTAACCTGTTTTTTGAAACTATTGTTGAATAGCAAAATGACAAGAAACCTATGAGAACAATCAACGTCATTATAAGTATTGCTCTCAATCTGAACACAAGACCTAGGATGATTGGAACTAGAAAGAAAGGTAGAACGGTATAGAAATTCTTCAGGACCTCCAGTGATGGCATTTGAGGATAGTAGTATGTTGATAGGAACACACCAAGCCCGGCTCCAACGAGTATAGATATGAAAAGAAATAGAAGATATATCATATTATCTCAACTTGGTAGTCACCTACAATAGTTGGAAATTCTTTGTTTATAAAGTCAAGTATTGAGTATAAGACCGAATTCAGATAGTTGCCATCGTTGGAAACAACCGCTATTCCTATAACTGCATTACTGTGATCATCGTTGTAGTCAACCTCTGCTATAGATGCATTGAACTTATTCCTTGTCTTTTCTTTCAAACTTGATATTATCCTTCTTTTTTCTTTTAGTGTTTTTGTATCAAGATACAAATGTAGCCTGATAGTTCCTATAAGCATTTTCAGTTAATTGTTTTTCAAGACAAATGTTTTTTTCAAATTTATTCGTTTCTAAGTATCTCTGATGGTTTGAGTTTGGATGCTCTCAATGCTGGAACGAGACCAGATAATATTGATACAGTAGTAGCGAACACAGATATGAAAAACAAGTCCCAGAACTCAACCTTTGATGGAAACGATTTTATGTAATATACATTACTCTTAAAGAATTCAAACTTCTCTGGATACATTATGTTAGGAGTTATTAGCTTAGCGACTGGGTAGGATAGATTGAAGATGACATAGTTTATAAAGTCTTCAATACCTAGTGTAATCTCTTCAAGATTTATTGAAATCAGAACGCCTACGATAAGTCCAAACATACTACCGACCATCCCAAGTAATCCACCAGATATTACGAATATGTTTAGAATATCAACATTTCGCATTCCTATTGCCTTAAGGATAGCAATCTCGGATTTCTTGTCAAGTGTGAGCGACATCATAGTGCCAATTATACCAAAGGATACAACAATAAAGAACAGAAAAAGAACTAACATCATTACAGTTTTCTGGTTATACATCGCTTCAAAGAGATTTCTATTCAATTCTTGCCAAGTTAGAACAATAAACCCACCTGAATACTTGTTGAGTATCTGGTACTTGTATTGTTTGACCTTTTCAACATCATCAACCATCACACTTATGCCGTAAGCAAGTCTGCCAACTTGAAAGATAGACTGAGCATCTTCAAGCAAAACAACTGAAAGAATACTATCATACTCTCCGTACCCCGTTGAAAATATTCCTTTGACAACGAAAGTCCTTATCCTAGGTAGTTGTCCTTCAATAGGTGGTTTAACTATAACCTCAATCTCCGCACCTATGTATGCCCTCAAGTTATAAGCGAGTGTTTCAGCAAGGAGTATCTCACCTCTTTTTAGGTTATAGCTACCTTTTAGTAGTTTAAAATGCTTTCTGTATCTATCTATTGAATTTGTAGTAATTCCCATTATCAGAGTTCCTTGAATGTTATCACCCCAGCGCCTCAAAAGTCCCTGACCCTGGTAATATGGTTCTGCTTCCCTGACCCAAGAGAAGTTTGTTTTTATGTCATTGATAAAGAATTCGTAGTCCTTTATACCAAGTCCTCTTCCCACGACCGATATATGAGATTCCTTGCCGATCATCTTCTCCTTTAAATCTTCCCTGAAACCGTTAGTGATTGAAAGAACGACAACAGAGGTTGCTACCCCAACAATGATAGAAAGAAAAGCAACTAGCGAGATTTTTGATATCACATCTCTACCAGAGAAGTTAATATACCTTCCTGCTATGAGTAAAACTACTTTTCTGAATATCATTTAACTCTCTCTACATACCTATTATCTCTTGTATCAACCTTTACCTTGTCACCTATCTGAACGAATAAGGGAACCTGGATCACTAGACCTGTCTCAAGTTTAGCAGGTTTTGACCCGCCACTTACTGTGTCCCCCCTCAGTCCTGGATCTGTATCCACTACCTCAAGTTCTATAAAGTCTGGAGGAAGTATAGTTATTATTCTACCGTTGTTAATATATCCAGTAACATTAACTCCTTCCTTGACGTATAATAGTGTATCACCTAAAGCCTGTTTTGTTATCTCATACTGTTCGTATGTGTCGTTATCCATCACACTTATATTGTCCTGATCAATATAAACAACACTCATTTCCTTTATTTCAACATCTGGTTTCTCTATAAGAGTATCTGAACCGAAGGTTTTCTCAATAATATTTCCTGTCTCAATTGATTTTAGTTTGAGTCTTGAGTTTGCACCACCTCTTCCCAGTTTTATATGTTGGTTGTCAATTACGAGGTAATACTTACCATCAATAAAAACGATATTGTTTCTCCTCAAAGATGCTGCTTCAACGCCTGGCATCAAGTCCTCCTCAATGGCATACAGACATATATAAAATCTTTTTCATCGTCCGACCACATCTTATTCCCTGAGTCGTAATGGTTAAATCCCCAGTAGAACTCTTCAGCGTCTAAAACGGATAGATATTCAAGTATAAACTCGTAGTTGAAATGAACGCTTTCGGGGTTACCAAGATACCTACAAGGAACAAACTCATGAGCATAGCCTAGTATGTTATTCTGAACCTCTATCTTTAGATTGTCTCTATTAAAACTAAATATAACTCTATTTGTTTCCTTGTCTGATATTATGGAAACTCTCTTTATTGCTTCTTCAAGCGATTTGCGGTTTATGATTGCGTAGTTATTAAGCATTGAAGGTATAACCATCTCGTAGTTTGGAAAATTTCCAGATATGACTGAAGAAGAGATTGTCATTGAAGGAACTTTAAAAACGACATTCTTGACGTTACCGTCATCATCATAGTTTATTCCAACATTCAAAGGTCCTTCGTCTAGTAGAGCATCATAGAGAATTTCTAGTGTCTGTTTTGGAACTACAAACTTTATATTTTTGGTATCTTTCTCTGCCTTGTAGGATGACCTATAAACACCCATTCTTTTGGTATCCGTTGTAACGAGTGTAAGATCTCCACTTTCTCTCAAGTCAAACAAGAAACCTGTAAAGATAGCCTGAATTGAAGCGTCAGAAGAACAGAATTTTATAAGTTTCTTTATCGCTTTCTTAATATCGCCTTGAGAGACATCAAAGTTGTAAGTAGTTTCAATCACATCAAGTATCTGTTTAGGATACTCTTCAATTGGAAAGGTTTGAAGCGAAAAATTGATACTATCACCTGCTCTTATTGATATAGAACTATCTTCACTAGTTATTATAATTTCCATATCTGATAGAGACTTTATTATCTGTAAGAACTTATCGCCAAGTATAAGAAAACTTCCATTTGCGTCAATATCTCCTTTTTCTGCGATTTTTACTGTATATTCAGGATTAGCACCAACTATGGTTATTTCATCACCTTTTGCTTCAAAGTATATATGATTAAGTATCTGTAATGTCTTGTTTGAGGATGATGCTTTAACGACCGGTTTCAAAAGTTTTTCTAGATCCTTTGATAGTATCTTAATTTTCATTTACAACCTCCATCTTGATTTAAATTTTAAAAAAATTCTAGAATCTATTTCAAAGTCAGGGTATGGACTTGAGACTTTTGATGTTTTTATGTGCACATTCCAGAGATTATGAAACTGAAGATATTAAAATTTACTTTGAGAATAGATCTAAATGACAAACTCCAAAATTCGGAATCAGGTGTAGGCATAATTAGGTGTAGTCTTATTTCTATGCACAGAACTAAAGTTGGTGCGTAATTAAAGTCAGGAATATTGACTACTCGCCTATTAGAAATTGGAATTTACTGAAAACTAGAAAGAAAATTTGAAATTTATACAGGATTATACTAATTTTATTTAATTTTGTTGATTGTTGAGAGGTCTTTATGGATGGTATTCTTACCATAGGTAGAATATTATTCTGGTTATTTGTTGTGCTTTGGTGGGTTTTGGATATTTATGTGCTATTTGTGAAAAAGAATTTTTACTCAAAGGTTTTAGACAGGAAGAGTAGGTTAGTGGTTATATTTCTTATCCTGACAGGGGTTATCCTAGCGATAGCTCCAGAAGATTTTAGAGCAACCTGGAGGAGTAGAGAATTCGGATTATTTCAACTTATAGGAACATTTGTAATAATGACTGGTGTTTTAGTCAGGCTTTCAGCAATTATAACACTTGGTAAGCATTTTACTCCAGACATAGGGGTTTCCAATGAGAGAAAGATAGTTAAGAAGGGGCTCTACAAGTGGATAAGACATCCAAGTTATACAGGAGAGATAATAGCATTTATAGGAGTAGGTATAGTATTTCAACACATACCATCGTCAATCTTTATAGTTCTGTTCCCAACAATAGCTTTCATATACAGAGCGATGGTTGAAGAGAAAGCCCTGATAAAGGAATTCGGTGATGAATACATACAGTATATGAAAGAAACTAGAATGTTTATATGATAAAAATATGCTGAAAAAACTTTTCATCTTCTACTAAAGCATTCTCGTAAGAATGAGATACAATTAATAGGAACACCATACCGACACCCTGATGTAAATGATATGATACTATTTATTGGCTATATTGTCTAATATTCTTCTAATATCCTTCTAATATCCATTGGATTGTTTAGTATGTAACTAGGTTTATATGATAAAATCTCTTCGTAGTTCTTGAACCCCCAAGATACGCCAACAGGTATCATTTCACAGTTTCTAGCTGTGATGATATCGTTTATACTGTCGCCTACGAACATTATTTTTTGAGGAGGTATTCCCATAGTGTTTGCTATCTCAATGGCTAACCTTGGGTTTGGCTTTCTGTCTTCAGAACTTTCTATACCTCTTACCACAACGAATTTGAAATTACTGAAGAAATGTTTTACCAACTCATTCGTAAAAAAGTGTTGTTTGTTTGATAGAATTGATAATTTGTAGTTATTTCTGTACAAATAATCTAACATTTCATATATACCGTCGTAGGGCCTTGTCTTGTTTAAATAGTTTTTTGAGTATGCTTCTTTCATTAAGGATACACATATTTGGAGTTTTTCTTCCGAGAGAGCTTTTCTGTATTCTAGTAATTTTCTAAATAGTTCATTCACACCATCTCCTATAAATTCCCTATAATGTTCTTTATCTACTGGTGTAATTCCTAGTTGGGATAGCACTGAGTTCCCAGCATCAACTATATCGTCAAGTGTGTCAAGTAATGTTCCATCAAGGTCAAATATAAATCCTTCTACTCTAGGCATATCTCAAATTCTAAATTATACAGACATTGTTTTGACGAATTTAGGATTTTTTATTATATTTTTATACGAATTTTGTGAGTCAGGGGGTGTAATATGGCGAAGATAATCTCATTTGGAGAGACAGCAAGACAGTCTCTACTTAGAGGTATTGAAAAGCTTGCTAACACCGTCAAAGTGACTTTAGGTCCAAGAGGTAGAAATGTGATCCTTGAAAGGAAGTTTGGTGCACCTCTTGTGAGTAATGACGGTGTTACTATTGCTAAAGAGATTGAACTTGAAGAACCTTATGAAAACATGGCTGCTCAACTTGTCAAAGAAGTTGCTACCAAGACTAACGATGTTGCTGGTGATGGAACTACAACCGCGACATTGCTAACATACTCCATAGTCAAGGAAGGTATCAAGAATGTTACTGCTGGAACTAACCCGATGATGATAAAGAGAGGTATTGACAAAGCCTCTGCGAAAATATCAGAAGAGATAAAGAAGATTGCCAAACAAGTTCAATCAAGCGATGATATAAAGAACGTCGCTACGATATCTGCTAACAATGACACAAAGATTGGTGATCTTCTGGCACAGGCAATGGAAAAGGTTGGTAAAGATGGTGTTATAACTGTTGAAGAGGGAAAATCTCTTGAAACAACACTTGAAGTCGTTGAAGGAATGCAATTTGATAGAGGATACATTTCACCATATATGGTTACCAACGCAGAGACGATGACCGCTGAACTTGACAACCCATTTATACTAATCTATGATAAGAAATTGTCTTCTGTTAGGGAGATTGTTCCTCTTCTTGAGAGAGTTGCTCAATCAGGTAAACCTTTACTCATAATTGCAGAAGATGTTGAAGGTGAAGCACTTGCTACTTTGATATACAATAAGCTAAGAGGAGGGCTTTTGAGTGTAGCAGTCAAGGCTCCTGCTTTCGGTGAGAGAAGAAAAGCAATGCTTGAGGATATTGCGATACTCACAGGTGGTCAAGTAATTTCTGAAGAGAAAGGTATGAAACTAGAGAATGCTAGTATAGATATGCTCGGAAGAGCAGAGAAAGTTAAGGTTGATAAGGAAAATACTACCATTATAAATGGTGCTGGTAGCCAGAAAGATATTCAGGCAAGGATAGCACAGATAAAGAAGCAAATTCAAGAAACTACATCTGATTATGATAGAGAGAAATTGCAAGAGAGGCTTGCTAAACTATCAGGTGGTGTTGCAGTTATAAAGGTTGGTGGCGCTACTGAAGTAGAAGTAAAGGAGAGAAAGGCAAGAATAGAAGATGCTCTACACGCAACCAAAGCAGCAGTTGAGGAAGGAATAGTTCCTGGTGGAGGTGTTACATACCTATATCTCGCTTCTAAACTAGACGACATAAAGATTGAATTCCCTGAAGAGAAAGTTGGTATAGAGATTGTTAAGAAAGCGTTAGAAGCACCTCTCTATCAGATATGTGAGAATGCTGGTATTGATGGAGCAGTAGCAGTTGAGAGAGTTAAGAACAACAAGTTTGGTTATGGGTATAACGCACTAACTGATAAGTGGGTTGATGACCTTGCAAAAGAAGGTGTTATTGATCCAGCAAAGGTTGTAAGAAGTGCTATACAGAATGCGATAAGTGTTGCTGCTCTAATCCTAACAACTGAAACACTAGTTTCAGAAAAACCAGAAAAGAAGAAAGAAACTCCTCAACCCGGAATGGGCGGAGATTTTGAATACTAGTCTATAAGGGGGTGCAAGCCCCCTTTTTAGTTTACGCCTTTTCAAATTTAGAAATCATTCACCTTGAAAAACTGATATTGGTCATTATTACCATAAGCTTCCCTATCTCACTAGGTGGTATAGTAAGATTGCCGTATCTTGTAGGTAAAACTATGTTAGGTGATGTTATCGTTCCCTGGAGCATCTCTCCTTTGAGGGTATGAATGCTATGAATATTGTTAGTAACGAGGAGTATCTTCTGGATGGATGTTATATTCATATTTAATTCTCCGTAGTCTGTTCTAACTCTTACAACTATGTTAGTGTATTGCGGTAGCATTGGAACGTTTATAACTGAGCCATCGGTTGTTACGATAGTTAGTTTGTTCCCGTAGGTGACACTGAAAAATATCAATAATATTATGAACACTGAAAGGAATAGTCTCATAGATATCTCCTATATCTAAATATCGGAAAAGTTATAACTAACTCTTCACACTACCTTAATATTCTAATAAAAAGTCTAGAATTTTGACAAAACTTTTTTGATTGTAAAGAACCAAGGTTCGTTTTTTCCTTATGAATGGATAATGTTTCAATATATTCACCCTAAAAAGGGAAAATTTTTAATAATATCAGTTCTTTTTGGTATCAAGATTCTAGCTTCACTTTCAACTATTCGGCTTACTTGAACGAGAATTTTTGCTTCTGTATTTATTTTCTTCTTGGTTTATTGACCAACAGAGTCTGTTTCATCTTAAATCATCCAAACTTTAAACCGACTATTGTAATATTATAATATCTCATAAGGTTTATATATGTCACGATTGGTATTACTCATTGTTTTGATCCTTTGTCTATATTGTCATAACTACTTATACGCTAAAAGTGTTGTATTGTGCTATCATAAGGTAGGTTATTCAATTGATGACATATATTCCATCCTACCAGAGATGTTAGAAGAACAGATTAGGCAAATTAGAAGTTTTGGAATAGATATAGTAGGTATAGATTACTTCACAAACTCATACAGCTTTACAAACTACTCTGTTTCATTCACATTTGATGATGGATGGAGATTACCAAGGAGTGTAATTAATTTCTTCAAGAAGGAAGGCATAAAAACGACCTTCTTTATTTATCCATCAGTTATAGGTGGTAGAGGCTTCTTTTCTTGGAATGAATTAAAGGAACTATCAGAGAATGGGTTTATAATAGGATCTCATGGCTATTCACATATCTTCTTGAAAGGTCTATCCAACAGTGTATTATACAGAGAGGTTGTAATGTCAAAGGAGTATATACAGAAAAAATTAGGCACCGAGGTTTTTGCTTTGGCTTATCCATTTGGTGTTGCGGACACCAAGTCATACACTGTTGCTTCAAAGACTTACAAATTGTCATTTATCGTTGAGGATCAACCAATTAGAGATTTAAGAAAGACTTACAGACTGCCTAGATACATAGTATTCAACCACACTACTCTAGGTCAGTTCAGAGAAATACTGGATAGTCTATACGATGTATCAAATCTTGACTACAAATTCTACCGAATAAGCAGTGTGGTTAAAGGTTCTTCGGCAAAGTTATATCATTTTCCTGTTGATTACCCAGAGATGTCTGTTGTTGTAATACCTTCATTATCCGTTGGTGTTTCGTGGTTTCTACCGATGATTGATAGATTGAGAGAGTTCAACATTGATGTATGGGTGTTTTACAGTGAGGTATACGGGTTCCCGTTCTACAAGTATGAAGTTTATTATGAATCAATACTTGAGTTATCTGCTGATGCTATCAGTCTTTCCCTATCAAAAGCAATAAGTATTATTCCTTCCAAGAGATTGGTTGCAATAACTTGGGGTGATGGCTTTGATCTTCTTGTGTATTCAATATTAACTCACGGATTACAGGAGAGGATATCAAAGATAATATCAATCAATCCTTCACTAGTCGGAGGTACAGACCTGAAGACACTACAAGCAAATGTATTACTATATAAAAAACTGCTATCCGAAAAGAAGTATGATTTTGATAATATCAGAGAAGGTATAAGAACTTCTGTGTTGCTTAACTTAGCATCACTCAGACCTCTATCAAAAACACCGTTCAAGAAGCTCTTTGGTGAAAGAAATAATCTTGAAGTTCTTTTGTATAACTTGAGTGAGAATGTTAATTTAAGATTAAACTCACTTGGTATGACTAATTTTATTGAGATTATACAAAAAATTCAGATGTCACCATTTTATCCATTTGCTTTCGTCCAACCTATACCATACCTTCTAGGGATAAACGAGTTTTGGTTAAGAGTTAGTAAAGTATCCAATAATTTTAGTGAAGTGTTTGTCTTTTACAATGAGATGTTTGAGAAGAATTTTGATAAGATAACAAATGTTTTCGGTGGTGAAGGAGAGAAGGTAAATCTATCAACCGTAGAGATTTTTGTCTCGGATGATGTATCAAGAAAGATATTAAGTCTGGTTAAGAAATCTTCTTCTGAAGACGATAGCCTAACAACTCCTAAAGACTATGAACAGCAAACGAATATCCTAGTTGACAGAAAATGAAATTTTACCATTGATGTTAAGGAAAATACACTATTTTCTATCTACAAAGTCAAACTTGTAGAACTCCTTTGATTGTATGTTTAGTAGTATCCCGCTCAAAGAAAACTTTTTCTCAGTCTTCTTTTCGTCATAAGCACATAGGTATGACCATATCATTATATCTTCACCTTTCTCCGAGAGCCAGTAATCAACTCTTAGGATAGTGTTTTGGGAAACATATATCAGAAGATAAGCATTATCACTATACCAAAGTCCTAAAATCTTTGTATCCCCGAAGTCAGCAACTCCAATCTTTCTAAACTTCGAAAGATAGTCTCTGAAAGCAAAGGATACGAGTGTTTCAATACCTTCAATTAGAGGCACTGGTAATCTTTTGATTGAAAAATTTGTTTGTTGCGTGGATACGAAGAGATACAGTTCTCTGTTTGAGATACTAAAATATGTTGAAGCATTCTCTATATTCCAAGTTTCTTTCAGGAACGATTGAATGTAAGTTGATATAACATTATGGTTGGTAGGAAGAAGGATATTCTTATAAGCATCATCAATAACTCTCTGAACATAATTTGAGTTTGTCTCAACTATGTTAAAAGGTAATCCTTTGCAAACTCCAATGAAAATGAATAGGAACGATACGTGCATTAATGTTAATGTAAGTATCTTCATACTAGTAATTATCATAAAATGGTGTGTCGTTTTCAAAATTGATGAGGGTGCTCAAAATGCATATAAACGATGTAGATTTACTCGTAATTCTGACGAAGTCTCTATGTTTGATCTCTGAATACATAAAGTAGTTTTTTGGACACTCTTTTAGGTTTTGGTTTTTTGAGAGGCATAAATTAATTTATTTAGAATAACTTTCAAATTCTAGGGAGTTAAATATGGTTGTAAATGAAAATGTCATTGCTTGTATTGGAGCTGGATATGTTGGTGGACCAACTATGGCAGTGATTGCATACAAGTGTCCACATCTTAAAGTGATAGTTGTTGATATAAACAAAGATAGAATAGATAGATGGAACTCTGACAATCTACCGGTTTATGAACCGGGATTAGATGATATTGTTAGAGAAGTAAGAGGTAAAAATCTATTTTTCTCAACGGATATACCATCCGCTATAAAGGAAGCTGGTATAATATTCGTCAGTGTTAATACTCCAACCAAAGAGTATGGTGAGGGTAGGGGTATGGCTCCTGACATTAGCAATCTTGAGAACTCTTCAAGACAGATACTTCAGTATGCTGAAGGAGATAAGATTGTAGTTGAAAAAAGCACTGTCCCAGTAAGAGCAGCAGAAGCAATTGAAAAAGTTTTAAGTACTTCAAAAAAGTATCACTTTGAGGTAATCTCAAATCCTGAGTTTTTGGCTGAAGGTAGTGCTATAAGAGATCTTCTATATCCTGATAGAGTTTTGATAGGTTCTAAAGAAACTCCTGAAGGAATAGAAGCAAGAAACAAACTGGTGTCAATTTATGCAAACTGGGTTCCGATGGAGAAGATTATAACATCAAATATCTGGAGTTCTGAACTTTCAAAACTAGCCTCAAATGCATTTCTAGCGCAGAGAATATCATCTATAAATGCTCTGTCGGAATTGTGTGAGAAGGTTGGTGCAGATATTGAAGAAGTTTCAAGAAATGTTGGTTTGGATAGTAGGATTGGTAGTAAGTTCTTGAAGGCTAGTGTCGGTTTTGGTGGCTCTTGCTTCAAGAAAGATATCCTAAACCTTGTTTATATTTGTAAAACCTATGGTCTTGACGAAGTTGCAGACTATTGGCTTAAAGTAGTTGAGATAAATGAACACCAGAAGAGTAGGTTTATTATCAATATGATAAGAGAGATGTCATTTACACTGGCAAACAAGAGGATAGCACTCTTTGGTTTTGCGTTCAAAGCTAATACGAATGATACACGAGAAAGTCCTGCTATAACAGTAGCTAAGAGACTTCTAGAAGAAAAAGCAATTGTAAATATTTACGACCCAAAAGCGATAGAAAATGCAAAAAATGATCTTCACAACGTTAAGGGTTCGGTAAATTACTTTGATGACCCGTATGAGGCGGTTAAGGATGCCGATGCTATCGCAGTTATGACTGAATGGGAATTATTCAAAGAGTTGGACTACGAAAAAGTTTTCTCACTTATGAGGAAACCAGCATATGTATTTGATGGCAGGAATATATTGGATCATAAACTCCTCTACTCAATTGGTTTTAATGTTTATCCAATAGGGAAACCACCCCTTACACATTTTAGCAGGGAGTAGGAGGACTAAATGAATAAGAGGATATTAGTAACGGGAGGAGCTGGATTTATCGGAAGCCACCTGTGTGAAAGGTTGTTGAACGAAGGAAATGAAGTTATATGTGTTGATAATTTCTTCACTGGTCGTAAAGGCAACATATCTCATTTACTTAATAACCCTAGGTTTGAAGTGATAACACATGATATAATAAATCCTTTGAGTTTAGCAGTTGATGAGATTTATAACTTTGCTTCACCTGCTTCTCCACCCCATTACCAATATGACCCTATATTCACTTTGAAAACGAATGTTATTGGAACTCTGAATATGGTAGAACTTGCTAGGATGTATAATGCTAAGATAATGCAGGCATCTACTTCTGAAGTCTATGGAGACCCTCTTGAGCATCCGCAGAGAGAAGAGTATAGAGGAAATGTTAATCCTATTGGACCTAGAGCTTGCTACGACGAGGGTAAGAGAGCAAGTGAGACTATATGTTTTGACTACTGGAGAAAGTATGGAATTAGTATAAAGGTAATAAGGATATTTAATACTTACGGACCTAGGATGCGAGAGGATGATGGTAGGGTAGTTAGCAACTTTGTAGTTCAGGCACTCAAAGGTGAGGATATAACCGTCTATGGTGATGGTAGTCAAACTAGAAGCTTCTGTTATGTATCTGACTTGATTGATGGTATAATTCTAATGATGAATTCTGAAGAAGGTTTTAGAGGACCTGTAAATCTTGGAAATCCTGGTGAGTTTAGAATTATAGAACTTGCCGAGATGGTTTTGAAAATGACAGGTTCAAAATCAAAGATCGTGTATAAGCCTCTACCTGAAGACGATCCAAAGATGAGAAGACCTGATATAACGCTAGCAAAAAATAAACTTGGCTGGGAACCTAAAGTTCCTCTTGTGGAGGGGCTTAAAGAAACAATAGCGTATTTCAAAAAATTCTTAAACATTTAGTGTTGAGTTTTGAAAAATTTAAGATTAAACAAATCCTTCTGAGTAAAATGAAAGATCTTTATAGCAAATTCTAGTCTATCTTATTGAATCTGATGTTTTTCACTATTATAATAGTTTGTGTGTTTCAAGTTGCTGATGTGTAAAACCGAAATTTACTGATAGACTCGGAGGGGTATATGACGAGAGTATCAAAAATGAGCATAATATTACTTTTAATGACATTATTGATGTCTAATATAGGTTTCTCTTTTGGATTTACCGAGATTGGTAGAAAAACTGTTAACTTACAGACAGTGTTAATATCGGATTTTGGTGATGAGTATGACAAATCTAAAGATATAGAGTGGTCTGCTAACTTTTCCTACTTTGCCCCTAGGATAAAAGACCCTCAAACAGGTGAGGAGGTTGTTGATAAAACTTACTGCGACTATAAGTATTTCCCCGGTCATCCCTCAGGACTTTTGGAGACAATAATGGCGAAGCAGACAAATGTCTTTGGAGTTAAATCTGCTTTTTTACGAAGAGGCTTTAACTGGATAGATATTACTCCTAACAAACCTATTGATTTTGTTGGTGTTGCGAAAACTATTGACTTCTGGGTCTGGGGTGGAAACTACAACTGGGTTATGGATATATATGTTAAAGACTACAAAGGCTACACCTATAGGATAGAGGCAGGAACGATAAAACACATAGGTTGGAAGAACTTTTTGGTTACCATCCCTAACTATATTCCTCAATATGAACCTTATGTTCCCTTCTCAAGACCACTAAAGTTAACTAAGATAAGACTTACTGCAGCGCCTACTGAAAGAGCAGATAAGTTTTATGTTTATTTTGACTACTTGCAATTACAGACTGATGTGTATATGGAAAGATTTGACGGTGATGACCTTGGTAAAATTGCTTGGTAATGTTATCTTTTTTCCGATTATTTATGAGAGGGTAAGTGTATGAAAAGGATAACTATTTTGATATTAGCTTTTTCATTGTTCTTCGGTGTTGGGGGATATTCCCAACAGGGACAGAATAACCAACAAAACCAACAGCAGACACAGCAAACAGAAGAGAGTGCAGAATATCTGAAAGGGTTTAAGATATTGGGAGAACCTACTGAAGCAGAGATAAAAGATACCGCAAAACAGATGATACAACCTGTTTTGGTTGAAGATTTTGAAGTTCCTGGAGATTGGGAAGTTCAGATATCAAGAGACTTTGGCGTAGTATCGTTTATGAACAGAGATGGGTTCCCTAAAGCACTGGCTGATATAAAGGACAAAAATAACAAAGTTTTTGGTGTAAAAATAAATTTCTTTAAGCGAGGACCAGCTGAAATATTAATAAGACCTGTAAGGCAGATAAAAATACCTGGAATAACTAAAAAACTCAAATTATGGGTGGTAGGTAGAAATTATACTCATACTCTTAGGGTTGTTGTAAGAGACTACTTGGGTAGAGAAAAAGAAGTGACTATTGGTAAGATTAACTTCTCAGGATGGAAGCTTCTTGAGGTAAATATACCTGAGTTTATTGAACAAGAAAATTACAAAGTATCAGAAGAGAGAGGTCTCAGTCTGACAGGTATAAAAATTGTGTGTGATATGACTGATATAGTTCCTGGGAGACCGTTCTATATATACTTTGATTATCTTACCGCAGAAACTGACTTATTCGTTGAGAAGTTTAGAGAGATTGATGATATGTCAGACCTATGGTAAAAACTATATGGCACAGGAGTAGGAATAATCAACAGTCTTTAGATCCTTAATCTTCTTGTTTTCTCCACATAGAGGACAGTTAGGGTTTTTGTTAATTACATATTTGTTGAATTCGCTATATAGAGCATCATAGACTAATAACTTGCCTACAAGCGGTTCTCCTACACCAGTTATAAGTTTAATAGTTTCTGTTGCTTGTATAGTTCCTATTACTCCAACAACAGCTCCTAAAACACCTACTTCCTTACAACTTGGAGCAAATCCTGGAGGAGGTGCTTCTTCATATATACACCTGTAGCAAGGTGTTGTATTACTAGGAACAAAAACGCTAACCTGTCCCTCAAATCTCAATACCGCTCCGTGAACGAGTGGTTTGTTAAGTAGATAGCAGGCATCGTTTATTAAGAATCTCGTCTGGAAGTTGTCACTACCATCTACTACTACATCGTAGTCTTTTATTATATCAATTGCATTACTACTATCAATGAAGGTCTTGTAAAGCACAACATCAACGTCGGGGTTCAGTGCATTGACCTTTTCTTTTGCAGACTCGCCTTTATGGACACCTAAATGGAGAGTGTCGTGTATTATTTGTCTCTGAAGGTTAGATATATCAACTACATCATTTTCAACGATTCCTATCTTCCCTACACCAGCGGCAGAAAGGTAATAAATCAGGGAAGATCCCAAACCTCCTGCTCCTATTATCAAAACCTTTGAGTTCAATAGTTTTTTCTGACCTTCAACTCCTATTTCATTAAGTATTATGTGCCTAGCATACCTCATTATTTGTTGATCAGTAAAGTTCATTCTGAACCTCCGTTAGATTAAAAAATAACGAAAAAGTTGTAAGTTTTCAATAAATACTATAAGTTCTTAATTACTAGTTCTGCAAACTCCGAACACTTTACTTCCTTTGCTCCTTCCATCTCTCTCGCTAGATCGTAAGTTACAGTCTTATTTTGTATAACTTTCTGTATAGCGTTTATTATCATATCCGAAACCTCTTTCCATCCAATATATTCAAACATTAGACATCCCGAGAGGATCAGTGAGGAAGGATTAACTTTATCTAGTCCTGCGTATTTCGGAGCAGAGCCATGGGTAGGTTCAAAGACAGCATAAGGATTACCTATATTCCCACCTGGAGCCATACCTAATCCACCCACCTGTGCTGCCAAAGCATCTGATATGTAATCTCCGTTCAAGTTAGGGGCTACTATGATCTTAAAATTTTCAGGTTTTGTTAAAACCTGTTGAAACATATTGTCTGCTATAACATCGTTGATAAGAATCTTCCCATCTCTACTAGCACCGTTCTTTAACTCTTCCTCGGTAACTACATAATCTCTATATTCTCCCAACGCCAATTCGTAACACCACTCTCTGAAAGCACCTTCGGTGTATTTCATTATGTTACCTTTGTGCATTATAGTTATTGTGTTCATATTAGTCTTAATTGTGTAATCAAGTGCTACTCTCATTAATCTTTTCGTTCCAAATTCTGACATAACCTTTATACCTATTCCTGTATCCTCTCTTATGTTTATCCCGAAATTGTTTTTCAAAAATTCTTTAATCATACTTGCTTCTTTAGATCCCTTTTGCCATTCAATCCCTGCATATAGGTCTTCAGTTGCTTCTCGGAATATTACTATATCAACGCGTTCAGGATGTTTTACAGGCGTCTCTATACCTTTAAAATATTTAACAGGTCTAACTACCGCAAACAAATCTAACTCTTGTCTTATGGCAACATTGATAGACCTGTATCCACCACCTACAGGAGTTGTCAGGGGACCTTTGATTGAAACGATATACTCTTTGAGAGTATCTAGAGTCTCTTTTGGTAGGTACTCACCATGCTTTTTATACGATTTCTCACCAGCATATACCTCTATCCAATTTACCTTTCGTCTTCCATTGTAAGCCTTTCTTACTGCTTCGTTCCAAACAGGTATGGACGCTTTGAATATGTCCTCGCCAATTCCATCACCTTCTATATAAGGTATTTCAACATCATCAGGAACGGATAATTTACCATCTATCACTTTTATCTTCATAAACCTCTCCAACAATTTTGGATAGAATTTTTATTAGTAAGAGGTCGTTTTTTCAAAATGTAGCATTTTAGATAACCTGTAGGAAATAAAAAATACTCAACAAAGGATTGAAGTTATGGTATTCTTTCGCTAATTGTAATTTGGGGGACTCTATAAATAAAATTTTGTATCAAAATTATATTACTGTTATTTTTGATTTGGGGGATGAAATGGGAGTAAAAATAAGAGGAGTAGGAATGTATGTTCCTACGAGGGTTCTCACAAACTTTGACCTTGAGAAAATGGTTGAAACTAGTGATGAATGGATAAGAACAAGGACTGGAATAGTTGAGAGAAGAATAGCAGACAGAGAAGTCGCTTCATCTGATTTAGCATTTGAAGCGAGTAAAGTAGCAATTGAAAGAGCAGGTATCTCACCTGAAGATATAGATTTGGTAATATGTGCTACTATAACGCCTGATATGGTCTTTCCTGCTACTGCGTACTTGATTTCTGAGAAACTCGGTGTTAAGAAGCCAGGATTTGATATAAACGCTGCTTGTTCTGGTTTCGTATATGGTTCTGTATTGGCAGGATCGCTTCTGAAATCTGGAATGTATAAAAACATTTTAGTAGTTGGAACTGAAGTTTTGTCAAAGATAACTGATTGGACTGATAGGAATACCTGTGTGCTTTTCGGTGATGGTGCTGGTGCAGTTGTTTATACTTATGACGATTCTGAATCAGATGTAATCTCTGTAGAACTGGGTGGTGATGGAGGATGTGCTGATCTACTTTATATGCCAGCAGGTGGATCAAAATTACCAGCAACCGAAGATACTGTTAAAAATAGACTTCACTTTATCAAAATGAATGGAAGAGAAACATTCAAGATGGCGGTTAGGATGATGACAGAGTCCGTTGAAAAAGTTATTCAAAAAGCAGGTATAAGGAAAGAAGATGTAAAATTAGTTATACCTCACCAGGCAAATATGAGGATAGTTGATGCAATCGCAGAATATTTAGGCGTTAAAAGAGAAGAAAAGGTTTTTGTAAATCTTGATAAATATGGTAATACTTCTGCAGCTTCTATTCCTATAGCACTAGCAGAGGCGGTAGAGCAAGGTAGAATTCAAAGAGGAGACATTCTAATACTAGTAGCCTTTGGTGGTGGTTTCTCTTGGGGTGCTATAGCATTAAGATATTGAGGTAGGTGTTATGGATATACTAAAAGCAGTCATAATGGGTTTTATTCAAGGTGTTGCGGAATTTCTACCTATAAGCAGTTCTGGACATCTTGTTCTTATTGACCATTATCTGAAGGATATGGGAAAGACAACGCTATGGTTTGACGTGCTATTACATATAGCAACTTTGATAGTTGTTATTACTTTCTTCTTCAAAGAGTTTATGATGTTAGTTAGAGGTGGGTTGAAGTTCTACAAGTTGTTTAGCGATGTAGAAAGCAAGCTTTTCTGGCTTGTTGTGATAGCAACTGCATTCACTGTCGTTGTAGCACTCATTCTTGAACCTATCTTGCGTGAAGCAGGTGAGACTAACTACAAAATAGTTGGAGTATTTTTGATTGTCAATTCTTTTATTCTACTTATTCCATACATCATTCATATTAGAAAACAACAAAAAACGATTGAAAACATTGGTTTATTTGAAAGCATTGTGGTTGGTATAGCACAAGGTGTTGGTGTTTTACCTGGCATATCAAGGTCTGGTATAACTATCTCTGCTGGATTGGTGGCAGGGCTTGATAGAACCACTGCAGGTGTTTTTAGTTTCTTGATATTCATACCTGCTACGGTAGGTGCTTTTTTCTATGAGACATTCAAAAGTGTGAATTCTGAAGAAATTGCTTTGAGATTTGAGTTGTCATACCTCGTTGGATTTGTCGTTGCTTTAGTAGTTGGATACGTAGCACTATGGTTGCTTATGAAACTACTTAAAGAAGGAAAATTTTATATCTTCTCAATATACACATTTATAATTGGTCTTATTGCTCTTATCTTTTAGTTTGGGGGTTTGTATGGAAGAGGAACTAAAAGAAGTTAATATTGATGTTGTTGAGATACAGAGAGTGCTTCCTCATAGGTTTCCTTTCCTTCTAGTTGATAAGATTGAGAAAATGAGTAAAACTAAGGCAATAGGTTATAAGAACGTTACGATAAACGAGTGGTTCTTTCAGGGACATTTCCCTAACTATCCTATAATGCCGGGTGTCTTGATAATTGAAGGTTTGGCTCAATGTGCTGGAGTTTTGGCACTGAAATCAATCGGCTATAGTTCCGAAAAACCACCTCTCATATTCTTCGCAACGATTGATAATGTCAAATTCAGAAATCCAGTGTTTCCCGGAGACAAACTTATCTATGAGGTAGAAGTATTAAAACTTTCTAGCAAGTTTGGTAAGTTCAAAGGTATTGCGAAGGTAGATGATAAAACCTGTGTTGAAGCGGAAATGATGGCTGTGATACAAACTGAGTAATTCGTTGTATTGCTTCAACATTTGTCAATCTTTTTTATAAGGTCTGGAATTTGAATGTTTGGTCAATAAGGTTATTTGTTTTTGTATTTGGATTTGTCATAGTTTAGGGTTGTCTTTCTACTTCTTCCTTGATCCTTTCGCAAATTTTAGACCTTATTCAAGTATCGTTCGGTAATACAATAAGAGATCAAATACACCTTTTAGTTTATAAATTTGTCAAAGTGTTGTTAGTTGATCCAGAAGTTGTGCCAAGAAGAGATGGATTGTTGATATTGATCCAGTCAGCATTGTTGGTTATCAATCTACTACCCATGAATTCCCTATACAGGTATCTCAACCTATTCGTTATAAACTTGTTATTAACTATCGTGTGAGTGCTTATATCAGCATGGTTTTCATATATACCTATTGAGTCTGTGTTGTTGTTCCCGCCTATGTAGCAGTTTGAGATTAAAAGGTTTATTGCATGATAGTATATGCTTATCACTGAATTTATTGTTGATGCCCAGTTATTCGTTATGTATGAGTCTAGGATTGAGACGTTCGTTGAACTATAAACCAATATTCCACCACCATTAACAAGAGACGAATTATTATAGATATTACCTCTTATCACACTCCAGTGTGATTGGAGTATATAAATTCCACCACCAGAGCTTGAACTATTGTTATACAGGTTACCACTTATGGTGTTGTTGTCAGAGAAGTACAAAAATATCCCTCCCCCGTTGTTTGCAGCACTGTTATTATATACACTTCCACTTATGTTGTTGCTGTGAGAATACTGCAAAGCTATCCCTCCTCCATAGTTTGTAGCAATGTTGTTATATACACTTCCACTTATGGAGTTGTTGTCAGAATAATATAAGTATATTCCTCCTCCATACCAACTAGCACTATTGTTATACACACTACCACTTATGGTGTTGTTGTGAGAATTGGTCAAATATATCCCTCCTCCATAGTTTGTAGCGCTGTTATTATACACACTTCCACTTATGGTGTTGTTGTGAGAACTCTCCAAAAATATCCCTCCTCCGTTGTTTGTAGCACTGTTGCTATACACACTCCCACTTATGGTGTTGTCGTTTGCATTATTAAGCAGAAATACTCCTCCTCCAGAACCACCAGCAAGATTATTCACAATAGGACTTTCAACAACATTAAACGAAGAGCCAAAAATCGTAAATCCTCCACCATTAGCACTCGCAAAGTTCCTACTCACTATCCCTCTCACCAGATTACTGACAGAGTTGTTGTATAAATACACTCCTCCTCCAAACATAGCACTATTACTCACCGCCGTAATGATCAGAATATTGTTGCTGGATGAGTCTAGGAACATGCCTCCACCTCCATTATTAGCACTGTTGTTTGACAACACAACATTACTCACCAAACTATGAGTTACTCTCTCAAAGTATATCCCACCTCCACAATTGTTTATTATCCCAGCACCATTCGCGTTTCCTCCTCTCACTACCAAGTTCCTTATGACGACATCACTCACATTCGTAGCAAGTATGATATGTATCAAACTTCCCCCGCCGTCCAACTCACTGTATCCAACTATAGAACTAAAACTCTCGTTGAAGCCTCCTATATTATCTTGATACCATCGTTCGTTATCACAACACCGCTTGTTTCAGCGCTAAGTCCATTATCTCGTGTATATACACCTGTTGATAAGTAAATGTATGTCAGATTGTTGCTTACATCTATACTGATTGCCTTTTGAATACTCTTCACGGGGCTTGTTTTGGTAAGACCATTATTCGTATCATTTCCATATGTAGATACATAAACACCTGACTCTAGGGTTAAGCCTCCAGTAGAACCTCCTGATCTATTGTTTCCTTCGTTCCTGCGATTATCGCGACTTGAAAGAAGGTCCTCATACTCTCCTGGATAGAAGAACAGATAGCAACCTCCTATTAAGATAGTTAGTAAAACCAAAAGCACATAAACTTTCATAACTATCTCCTATGAAAACTTGACTACTAAAAATAACATAGTGTTGATTAGCAATATTTTCAAACTGAAGTTTATAAGAGAGTTTGTAGAAATTTAATGTGAAAGAACCTTATCTTGCCTCGCAAAATGAAAGCAAAAGAAGGAATATATGACTAACAGAAAAACTATAAGTCGGTTTATCAAAAACTTTCTGACCTTAAAAAATGCCAAACTTCAGTTTTCTCAGTTGAAAAGATATTAACTACACATCCATAATTTTGTTTAGTTTGGTGGTAGTTTATTATGGATACAGTTGGTAAGTATTTGAAAAATCTAAGACTCCAGAAAAGTGTCTCAATAGAGGAGGTTGTAAGAAATACAAATATTCCTAGGAGGTACATTGAAGGGATTGAAAAAGAAGATTTTTCAGATTTTCCTGGTGAGGTGTATATAAAAGGATACATAAAATCCTATACTATGTTCCTTGGGGGTGATCCGGACTATGCCTTAAGTTTGTATGAGAAGAAGAAGATTGAGGAGAAAGATGTTCCGTTTGAAGAACTTATCGGTAAAAGATCTGTTTTTGACAGGTTAGATTTTAGGAAAATCGGAGTTGTATTAGGTATCTTGGTAGTGTTTATAAGTCTTATAGTTATTGTATTGGTATTGGTGTTTCATAGAGGCTATGAAGTTGTAGTTGATAACAATAATGTCAAAACGATCCTTAAACCATTTTCGGAAGGAGAGGAATTCAGAGATACAGTTGGTGATATTAGTGTCAAAATAAAACTTATAGAAGTAAGAAATAACGGTAATGATATAGTTTTGAGCATAAACGACTCTATCTATTCGTTCGTGCTGAGGAATCGTTCAATGATGGATTTCAATATGGATGGCATCGTTGATATGGAGATAAAGTATGAATCATTCATTGACAGAAAACCTAGGTTAAGGATATCGTTTTACAAATCACAAGAGAAAAAATCAAAGCAGGATAGTGTATTCTTAGAAAATGTAACAGTTCCTGTAGAGTTTGAGATACTGTCTCAGGATGTTGTTTGGGTATCGCTTTTAATTGATAACACTGAAGAGACACAGTTTTATCTCAACAAAGATTCTTCTAAAAAATTCTCTGCCAAAAATAAGGTAGTTTTAAAGACATCAGACATAAAAAACCTCAAGATAACTGCTGGAGGTAGTAGCGTTCCGATCAAAGATGAAGGACCTTCTTATTTGGTTCTTGAACTGATTGAAGGACTTAAGGGGGTTGTTGTGAATATATCTTATATGGAGTAAGATGAGAGTATCAGAGATTTTTGAGTCTATTCAGGGAGAAGGTGACACTGCTGGTAGAGTAGCACTCTTCATTAGAGTTCAGGGGTGTCCTCTTGATTGTGTGTGGTGTGATACGAAGTATTCTGTTCCATTTGAAGGAGGAATTGAAAAGAGTGTTTTTGAAATATCAAACATTATAAGCGAGTTCATTGAAAGAAAAGAAGGCATAGTCGTATTCACAGGTGGAGAACCCCTTGCCTTTCAAGATGAAATACATAGAATAATCACTCTTTCACAACCTAGGTTCGTTGAGTTTGAAACATCAGGTATCTACCTACCTAAAAGTGAAATAAGAAAGCATAAATTCAATGTCTCACCTAAACTTCCGAACGCTAAACTATCAGGGGGTGAAAAAGCATACAATAAAATGTATCAAAATCTCAAAGTGTTTTCAGAACTCAAATCAATATTCAAGTTTGTAATCTCCAATGAAGAGGACCTTGAGATTGTGATGGAAATAATAACAAGTTATTCACTTCCGAAAAATAAAGTTTTTCTTATGCCAGAAGGAACATCACCAGAAGAAATTCTATCAAAATCAAAGCTTATACTACCTTTTTGTATAAACAATGGTCTAAACTACTCACCTAGACTCCAAGTCTTTCTAAATGTGAGATAGAAGTAATTTTAGTATATCTAACTAGCAGTATTTTGCTTCTAGCGAGGGTTTAAAAATCCCACCTTGATGTTGTTGGAATTTTATTGATGTTTCCTATCCCTTTATAGTGGATAATCAAAGATATTCTTTTGGTTCTGACTATAGGTATTTCTTCCTTCTAAACAGGTCAGTTTGTGGGTCTTTTATCCTATCAATAAACAATATTCCGTCAAGATGGTCTATCTCATGCTGAAACACTACGGCTTCCATTCCTTCTGTCTCTATCTGAATCTCCTTAAAATTTCTGTCAAATCCCTTAACCACTATTTTTTCTTTCCTTTCAACATTACCAGTGTAGTCAGGAATACTCATACATCCTTCTCTGACTATTATATTTCCTTCGGAATAGACTATCACAGGGTTTATCATAACAACTAGTCCGTGTGATACAGTAGTTTTCTTATTAGGTCTTGCATCAACAACTATTATTCTTTTATGAACTCCTACTTGAGGTGAGGATATTCCTATTCCTCCGGGTGCGTTATACATAGTCTCTATAAGGTTATCAATGAAGTTTTGTATTTCTTCTTCATTCTCTTCATCAAACTTTACTTCTTTGGATAACATCTTAAGACGGGAGTCTGGGAATTTTATAACTTCAAGTATCATTCTACATCTCCACCTCTTCAACTTCTTGAATACTAACCTGTAATCCCATTTCTCTACATATCTTTTCAATTTTATCTTTCAAGATAGTTTCAGATTGGATGTTGCTCGCATCTACGGTTATTGACATTATATACACTTTTTGCCCTTCACTTTCTATAAGGTCTGTGAATAGGTTAGTGATGTTTATGTTATTGAGGTAGAGTATATTTGTAACGCTGAATACTATTCCGGGTTTATCTGCACCATAGACATTAATAACATAAGTTCTTCTTGGCATTTCGTATTTATCTGAATATTCCTCTGGGTCTAACTCTCTTATGTTTATCTCAATATCCATTTCATACTCAACTCTTTTTAACTCCCTCTTGAGAAAGTGAGCATTTTTATCCTCTAGGAGAGTAAATATGAGAATTATAGCGAACTCTCCCTGCAACAAAGACATTCTTGAACCTTCAATTGTTGAACCTGCTTTGAAGAGAACTTCAGAAACTTTGGCAACTATACCGGGCTTGTCTTTACCCATACAGGTAAGCGAATATCTTTTCATATTGGAGTATTCTAAATTGAAGATAGAACTATAATCAATCTATACTTTTCTTTATGATAAAAGTTGAAGATTACAGGAGAACGAAGTTCAAGAAAAGAAAAGTCAGAAATTGGGTATTTCTAGCGCTAATTTTGGTTTTGTCTTTTGTTTTCATAGCATTGTTTGGCAATACTGAAAATAACAGTATTATCTCAAAGTATCCAAATATAACTGTTGAAGGTAAAGATATAATCTTAAACATAACGAGTATTGATACAAATTTTGAACAAATTATTCGTAAAGTAGAGGAAGTTGCGGAGAGTTTAGGTAAGGATGTGAATGTAAAGATCTACCTTGATAGCAAGCTAATCTCATACTACTCGCTACAAAATCCGGAAATATCAGTACTGAATGCGAAGGGGGAGAAGGATTTGGCTATGAATGTCTCTCTTTTTCTAATAGAGAGGGGTATGAATGTTAAAAACTATGGGAACTACGCATCAGAGATTGGCAACTCTCTAATAATAAATAGAACACCTAATAGGAAAGTTTTGGAAGAGTTATCAAGGAGTCTAGGAATAAGTATGGTATCAAATCTTTTCTTTGAACCTTCTTTGGAAGGTGAATTATCTGGGATAGTAGTAGTTCTAGGAAAGGACTTTGAATTAAGAAAACTTAAAAAATAGACAAAGGGGGACTATAGCCCCCTTGAAGTTTAATTACGAAATTTTTATCTTTGTTTCTTTTGAAATTTTCTCTTTAGGAATTCTTATTTCAAGAACTCCATCTTTGTATTCTGCTTTTGCTTCCTCGCTTTTGACATCCGTTGGCATAGGAATGAGTCTCTCAACTCTTCCGTAAAACCTTTCTACTCTGTGTATATTCTCCTTCTTCTCCTCTTTCTCTTCTTTCTTCTCTGCCTTTATGTGAACGAAGTTGTCTTTAACAGTTATCTCAATTTCATCCTTCTTAACACCGGGCATCTCTGCCTTTATAACAACATCCTTGTCAGTCTCATAAACGTCAACTACTGGTGATAGAATGTAATCTTTTGTAGTATCGGGACTACCAAAGAACTCATCAAACAACCTGTCAAACTCTCTTCTTACCCTCTCAATTTCAGAGAAAGGTTGCCAAATGCTTAATCCTTTTCTCATAACCCACCCCCAAATCAAATTTTTCAACTATAATATACCAAAATATTTCCGAATCGTCAAGTCCTAAGATATATTTTTACTATGCTTTTAAATTATAACGGCTTACTAATTTTTAGAACCTGATCTAATATAAATCTAGCAACTTTCAATTTACTGCCTTCGTAATAAATCTTATCACCGTTTCTTGTAAAGATTGTAATCTTATTATTTTTGTTGCCCATAGGGTTGAAAGAAACTTTGCCATCCGATATTTCTATCTTGTTTGCTACGATGAGATCAACATTTTTATCTTTCATCTTCTTAAGTGCATACTCTTCAAGATCACCGCTACCTAATCCAAAACCTACTATGACCCTACTATCCTTGTTTCTTGAAACCGTTTTAAGTATATCTGGTGTTTTAACGAGTTCTATACTCGTTATTTCGTCCTTTGCTAACTTACCACTCAACTTTGTAGAAGGTTTGAAATCTGCGACTGCCGAAGCCATAAATAGTATGTCAGTATTTTCAAACTCTTTTTCAACAACACTTAGCATTTCATCAGTTGAAGAAACTCCTATTGACCTAATGAAAGGAAATGGTTTGAACTTCATATTCCCATAGACCAGACAAACTTCTGCGCCTTCTAGATACGAAACTAATGCTAGTGAAAGTCCCATTAACCCAGATGAGTCGTTTGAGATAAACCTAACATCGTCAATATATTCTTTCGTAGCACCAGCTGTTACAAGAACTTTCTTACCTTTGAGAGAACCATTTGGGTTTCTTAAAAGGTTGTAGATAATAGTTTTTTCGTTTGGTAGTCTTCCTTTTCCTACTCCCTCAAGGGGTGAGGCAAACAGCCCTTCCTCTGGTTCAATAATCTCCCATCCATGGTTCTGTAGTTTGTGTATATTTTCTTGTGTTATCGGGTTTGACCACATTTCTTTGTTCATCGCTGGTATCAGAATTCTTCTCTTGCTAATTGGAAAGGCGAGAGCAATCGTGCTAACTAGGTCATCACATATACCATTTGCAATTTTACCAATGATATTTGCTGTCGCAGGTATAACAACGAATACATCTCCCCATTTTGCTAGGGAAATGTGAATTAATGGATCATCATAATTAAAGTTATCAACGTATACTTTGTTGTAAGATAGTGCTTGAAATAGAATAGGAGATACTAATTTCGTTGCGTTTTCCGTCATAACTACTTTTACTTCATTTTTTCTTTTTGTTAGTCCTCTGACAACATTCAAAACCTTGTATATACTTACGCTACTAGTTACACCAAAAACATACTTCATAAACTTGCTTTCTTGAAAGATTTTTTAGAATTTGATAAGCCATAAGCAAGTTGTATCTTACTTTGTTCGGAAACTATCTAATCAAAAAAGCAAGAAAGGTTCATTAAGAGAGTTTAAAGGATACCTTAATTGAAGTTTGTGTAGTTGGGGAAGGGAAAACAAAAGTTCTTCTAGATATTACTTCAAGGGGGAATCTAAATGAATTTGTGAAGGGACTTTTACAAAAGGAACTCATTTACTTCATTACTATAAGTCTAATAGATTATAATTTCAGGTCGTTAAGGGCGATGTGCTTATGTTAGCGAAGAGAATAATTCCTTGTTTGGATATAGATGCTGGTAGGGTTGTGAAAGGGGTTAGGTTTGTTGATATAGTTGATGCTGGTGATCCTGTTGATAATGCAGTTGCATATAACAACGCCGGTGCTGATGAGATAGTTTTTCTAGATATAACCGCTTCGTATCAGAACCGTAAGACACTAGTGGATGTAGCAAGAAAGGTAGCGGATAATATCTCAATACCATTCACTATTGGTGGGGGGATTAGAAGCGTTGATGATATGAGGGAGATGCTTCTTGCTGGTGCAGATAAAGTTTCTATAAATACTTCTGCTGTTATGACCCCAAACCTGATATCCGAGGGGGCTGAGAGATTTGGTTCTCAATGTATAGTAGTTGCGATTGACACAAAGAAGGTTGGTGAGGTTTATAAAGTATTCATAAGGGGAGGAAGAGATGAGACAAACCTTGAAGCAGTTGAATGGGCTATGAAGGTTGAACAACTTGGAGCGGGGGAGATATTACTCACGAGTATTGATGCTGATGGAACAAAAAATGGATACGACATTGAAATACTAAAGATGGTATCCGAAGCGGTTAGAATACCGGTTATTGCTTCAGGAGGAGCAGGTAAGAAGGAACACTTTTTGGAGTTATTCCAAAAGACAAAATGCACAGCAGGACTCGCAGCGTCAATATTCCACTTCAAAGAGATTGACATACTTGATTTGAAATCATACCTCAAGAAAAACGGAATACCAGTTAGACTTCAGTAAAAAATTTAAATCTCTAACTCTTAAAACTTTTCTACTTTTGGAGTTCTGTAGCATAGTTTTGTGTCAAAAGGATGAGTTTGGTGAGAAAGAATATCATCTAATACCCCCTAAAGGTCAGAAGTTTTCAGATAGTTAGTTTATTACTTCAAATTACTACTTGTTGACGTAATAGATTTTCTTTGAGCTTTCTATATTTAGGATATATAGAATGGATTCTGATGCCATTGAAAGGTTTTCATCTGATGTTGTGAAGATAATTTTTGATTTTTCTTTAAACTCGCCAATCACTTCTAATAGCCTTGCTTTATAGTATCCATCTAATAACGAGAACGGTTCATCAAGGAGTATTATTCTTGGTAATCCTAAAAATGCTCTAGAAAGAGACACTAACCTCGCTTCGGTTGGGCTTAAGTCAAAAGGAGCATCATACTTAAGGTTTTGTATTCCAAAAAGATTAAGTGCCTTATCAACCTCATACTCTATCTCTTTCTTTGACAAGTTCGTATTATACATGAGTGGAAGTGCCAGGTTATTATAAACATCTATATTGCTTATAAGGAAGGTATCTTGGAAATGTATGGATACTTTGGTATGGAGATTCATAAGTTTTGATTTAGGGGCGCTGGAGATGTCAATATCCATTACTATTACATTTCCTCTTGTAGGTTTGAGTATTCCCTTTATGAGTTTTAATAGTGTTGTTTTACCTTTGCCGGGATCAGAAACTACACAAGTTACACCATATCTTTCTAATGTCAGGTTTATACCCTCAAATATGTAATCTCTATTGTTGTATGTAAAATACAGGTTTCTTATCTCAACTAATGGTGATTCCATAATTTAATTCTTTATTCTTCTTCTGACTCATCTTCGTCTTCAAATTCTTCATCATAGTATTGTTGGTCATTATCTTGATAAGAGAAATCGGCTGTTGAAAGGTTCTCAAACTTTCCTATCTCTTTTATGAACATAAGTTCTATCGTGCCAACTGGACCATTCCTTTGTTTTGATATGATTATTTCAACGATGTTTTTCTTGTCAGTGTCAGGCTTGTAATACTCTTCTCTATACAGAAATGCAACCAGATCTGCATCTTGCTCAATACTTCCGCTTTCTCTTAAGTCTGATAGGATTGGTCTTTTGTCAATCCTCTTCTCAACACTCCTTGATAACTGCGATAGAACTATCACCGGAACATTCAATTCTTTTGCCAATGCCTTCAGACTTCTTGATATGAAACCTATCTCTTCATTCCTACTCCTTATAACTGATAACCCTTTAGGAACTTCTATTATCTGAAGGTAGTCAATGATTATAACATCAATGCCTTTTTCCTTTGCGAATATCTTTCTTGCTTTTGACTTTATGTCAGTTATTGATGCAGATGGTGTATCATCAATTATCACATCCAGTGAAGATAGTCTTATTGACGCTTCAAGTATAGACTCCCATTCGTAATCCTTTATATTACCTGTCCTTAAAGACATAAGGTTAATTCTAGACTCTGTTGATAGTAGCCTTTGAACTAGTTGCTCTTTTGACATCTCAAGAGAGAAGAACAGAACCTTCTTAGCGTAAGGTGGTTTAGCCATGTTTAGGCAAAGGTTAAGTGCGAACGCCGTCTTACCCATAGCGGGCCTTCCTGCAAATACCACTAGGTCCCCCCTTTGGAAACCAGATGTCATATCGTCAATCGCTTTGTAACCTGAGGGCACCCCGGTGTATACTGTTTTCTCTTTGGCAAGCATCTGAATACCTTTCAGTGTCTCAATCACTAAATCTCTCAACTTGAAGTAATCGTATTTACCTCTTATGTCAATGGACTCAAGGAGTTTTCGTTCAGTTATCTCTATTGCTTCATTTATATCAACATTATCTCTCATTGCAATTTCAATTATTTCGGAAGATGCTCTTATTATGGACCTGAGGATATATTTCTCGTATATTATTCTAGCGTAATACTCAACATTCGCAGTTGTAGGTATGGAGTCAAGTAGAGAGGATAGGTAAGAAATGCTTACATTCTCTAGTTTGCCCATCTCCTTGAGTTTATTTTGAAGAGTAATTATATCAACAGGGTTTTTCTCATCGTATAATTCCATGATTGCTCTGAATATGTCTCTGTGCTTCTCTAGATAGAAGTGTTCCTCTCTCAAAATATCAATAACTTTGAGTATTTTATCGTTATCAACTATTAAAGCACCTAGACATGCTTTTTCAGCTTCTACATCACTGGGAATAGTCTTCAACATACCTTAATCCAGATTAACATTCTGAATAACATAGAAAACTTAAATCAATTTTGGTAAATCAGTTCAAACCTCAATAAATTTCAATTTCTATTGAGTAGGCGATATTATTAAGCCTTACCTAAAAGTGATAAGTTGTGTAGCATTTATTTAAAATATCTGTTAATGAATAAACTATTCTTAATTATCTTCTTATTTTGGATTGTTTTGGTATCATGCGGCACGAAGGTTGAGAAACTCAAGATACCAGAGCCTTTACTCAAAACGGATATTAAGGTTTCAATATATAGAATAACACCAATATCAACAAACACAAACCTTAACCTGTCTCAAAAACTTGGCTTTCTAAAAAACTTGAAAGATAACATAAACATTTTGGATTTTGACGGTATTGAAGAAATTGAGAGTATCACAAATACAACAAATTTTATAACGAATACCGCAACAAACGCTCCCGATACAAACACAAACTTCAATTTGACTAATCTTTCCGAAGTCTCAACTAATATTGTCTCTACTAATGTTCTTTCAGATAAAACTAACCTCATCCTTCCAACAACAGATAATAAGTTTGATGCTGACTATACTTTAAATTTGGACTCTGTAATAAGGAACAACTTGAGATCAAGTTTGAAAAGTTTTATTAGAAGTTTAACGAAATACAACTACGAACCAAGTGAGATAAGAGTTCTTAACACACCTCAAATAGAAGGTGAATTACTTAAGTTATACACCAACGAAATCATATCCAACAGTATCTTTACGAATTACATAACAAATATTATTTTTGAGACAAATTATTACAGAAGTCAGACTAATACGAACAAGATAGATGTTGAGATACTAGAGACTGAGCTAGTAATCTCTGAACTCAAGATAAGTAATGATACACTTATGAATATACTGACAACGAATTATCCTTGGGTTCTGAAGATCACAAACGGAGTGAAGTTTGATGAAGGAACTCCAAGTGATTACTCAATATCTGTGTTCTACGATATATACGAAAAACCAGTCAGTAAATATCTAACAAATCTCTATGTAGGAATATTTGTTTTGTTATCAAATAACTTGAACTCAAACTATGTGCTATTCAAGACTAATCTTGATCTGGTAGATTTGCTATCATCGGATTATAGAATCTTTAGTAGTTTGAAACCTTTTTTCTACAACTACCGGACAGGATTACTCAAGGTTGAAGTTGAACCAAAAGACTTTGACATATTTGTAGATGACTTCTATGTAGGTAGAGGAGAGACAATACCTGAATACTTTTCAGAAGGTATCCATAAGATAACACTATCAAGAGGATACTTCGTTGTCAATGAGTATGTTATGCTTGAGAAAAATAAGTTAAATATCTACAAAAGGGATTTCACGAAGAAGTATGAAAATATTTCATCTCTCAACATAAACACTATTCCTGTAGGTGCTGATATTTTCGTTGAGAATACTTACATCGGAAAGACACCTACTAACATTAACCTTCCTACTGGCAATTACAGAATATGGCTTAAAAAGGATGCTTTAGAAAAGTTTCTGGCTTTTGAACTCAATGGAGATACAAACATAACAGTTACATTAGAAGATCTAAATCAGAAAACAGGGTATAATGTTATGACAGGTATTACTATTATGTTTGGCGTTGCTACTGCATCTAGCATATTCTTGTATTTCTTCGCTGATTCTCAAGAGAAATACTATGACTTCTTGGTTAGGAGAGAGAACAAGGAAGAATATGTAAGGATGAGAGAGTATTATTATTACTTTAAAGATAACATGAGGACGACTGCTATTGTAGGTGCGGTAGCAACCTTCGTTTTATGGGGTGTTACTCTAGGTCTTGAGTCAGACAAGTTTTTCATAAAGTGGAATTTTAACTTCTAGTTTGCTATTATGTTTTCATACCTTGCATCAACATATCTAACAGGTAATTTTTTCTGAACTATATATCTTGTTGATAGAAACGCTTTTCTAAGTTTTTCCCTACTAATCTCCTCACCAAAGTATATGTTTATCTTAAAGTTTGAGTTGAAACCGTATATTCCATCTCTATCTGTTATAAAGACATTTGGGAAATACTTACTCACTAATATATCCTCATCAAGCAGATGAACTTCTTTGATGATGTTTTCTAATATCTCTTTGCGAATGGTGGTCTTTGGTATTATGGTTATCGCTCTATCAAACGATTCTTTATCGTAACTCTTAACTTCCATGACATCTTCATCATAAAGCGTATAGCCCCTACCAGTGAATACTTTCACAATAGGTTTTCTGTGAATGACACTGATATGCACAGTGTTAGGAGGATATATCAGAACTCTAGCATCCTTAATATCTTCAGATAGGTTCTTGATCGTGTTTTCAAGGATAGGTTTATCAAGAGCTAAAATGTTTTCATTCCTTATCATTGATGAAATCTTTTCATCCAGACTGGTTGGGTAATACCTTATATTGTGTGTTATATTCACATTTTCAACTCTAAGTCTAGGAGTATCGTAATAGATGACTATCGTAGATATGAGGATAACTAATGACAGCGTTACAACAAATACAAGTTTTACAAAATTCATATGCCAAACTTTTTAGATATAATTCTTTTTATTCTCTGTATTGCGTTGTCAACATATTTTTTGGTTTTACCTATTTTGATAGCTATCTCTTCGTACTTGTATCCCATCATTCTAAGGTTAAGTATCTCTATATCTTCTTCAGAAAACAAATCTCTATTAGTCTCAATAAAATTTCGTATCTGTTGCTCTAGAATTTCTAGGTCGTAGTTTGAAGACTTATTGTCAATTATATCAAGATCTTCGGTTAACTCATAGGACTTGTGCTTTGATAGATTCTTTAAATGGTTTATAATCTCGTTTTTAACACACTTTCTTATGAATGTTTTGAAACTCGCTCCTTTGGAGGGATCAAACTTATCAATTGCTTCCATCGCCTTAAGTATTCCTTCCTGTATAAGGTCTGATATGATTGTTTTATATTCAGGGTTGTTTTTTACAGTCGCAAATACAACACTCTTGACAATCTTTTCAATTTCTTGGTGGTTGATAGTCTTATCCTTTTGCATGATAAAATTATCCTCTTTAAAAATATATACTTTAGTTTCTTTTTTCAAATCCTATACTTATTATTATCTTAGGATGTGGTTTTGATACTGTAGAACAATAGTTTTCATTATGTGAGTAGGTCAAACTCCTAAATTCTGATTATTCATGGTATCTGTTAGTCCCCGAATTTAACTTTGTTCCAATTTCTAAAGTGATTGTTAAGAAGGGAATTTAAACTGTAAGTGAAAAAAGAAACTACACCTAGCTGTGAATTTTAGGATCTATTACGATAAGAACTCTTTATTTAGTATCCATAAAACAATATCATTTAGAATCTCTTCTGGAGGTAGAAGTATGGACTTCCTTTTGAGTTTGCTGATAGTTATAGCAGTTAGTGCTGCATTTGGTTTTATCTGGAATTTTGTAAGTGAAAGGTTCTACGGTAAATCGGTTCTACTCGGGTATTGGGGGGCAATAGCCCTCTCCATTTTAGGAGGAGTAATTGGTTTCTACTATCTCGGCTACATTGTGAATTTTTTGGTGATGGGGACAAACATAAACTTCATAGCGGTATTACTTGGTGCTTCCATAGTTCTCTACATAGCAGCAAGGATAAATCCGTCAAATAGATAATGAAGTTACTACTCAAATATTTAGTAAAACACAGAGTCCTTCTAACATTAAGCATTTTTCTTACTCTTATAACTACATTTACAACGGTAATCCTACCGATTTTAGCAGGTAGAGTAATAGGAAGTATTTTCAATCCTAAAACTCTGATTGATAACACATTACAGGTCGTCCTAATTGGTGCTCCTATAATAGTCCTATGGTCTCTTTCAAAATACTTTTCTTCACTCTCAATCGTAGTGCTAGCACAGAAGGTTGTGTTTAGTATAAGAAATGAACTTTTCAATAAACTTACTACCATAAAACCTATACTCTTCAGACAGAAAAGTAGTGGTGAGTTCATTTCAAACATCCTAAACGATGTTCAGGTCCTGGAGAGTTTCATATCTACAGGTTTTCTAGAACTTGTGAAAAACCCCCTTATAATACTTGGATGTATACTACTTCTCTTCTACACGAGTCTAAAATTATCCATAGTTATTCTTGCTATCGCTCCAGTATTCGTAATAGTCCTTGTGGTTGGTAATCTATCCAAAAAAATCTCAGAAGATATCCAAAGCAGGATTTCAGACGCCACATCCCTGATGAGTGAGTCCATAAGAGGAATAGAAACTATAAAAGGGTTCGGTGTTGAGGATAACTTTAGAGAAAAATTCCTAACTTACAGTTCTCAATACACTTCATCACAGATAAAATTCACTAGGTTTAGCGTTTTACCTGTTCCAATTTCAGACTTTTTCGGTGCTTTAGCAGTTGTCGCAGTAATAGTAGTTGGTGCTTTTGAGATAAAAAACGGAGAACTGACTTACGAAAACTTTGCAACGTTTATAGCAACTATCTTCTTTCTATCTCAACCACTATCAATACTGGGAAGTCAGTTCGTCCTCTTTCAGAGGTCTCTTACAGCACTGGAAAGAATACACAAACTTTTACTCCTTGAGGATGAGACTAGTGGCGAAGGATACGAAACCTTAAAGAATGGTGAGATAGAATTTAGAAACTTATACTTTTCATACGAAAGTGAAAATTATGTTCTTAAAGACATCAATCTCAAGATAAATGATGGTGAGATGGTTGCTCTGGTGGGGCCTTCAGGTAGTGGTAAAACTACATTGGTTTCACTCGTTATGGGCTTCATTACACCTACCAGAGGAAACCTGTTTGTAGGAGGTTTGGATATCAGAGATTATGACCTTAAAGAGTATAGAAAACATCTTGCTATCGTGCCACAGGATGTTATAATCTTCTCAACGACAGTTAAAGAAAACATAGCATTCGGAGGGGAATTTAGTATTGACGAAATAGTTGAAGCATCTGTATTAGCAAATGCCCACGAGTTCATAGAAAAACTACCTAGAAAGTATGATACACTTCTTGGTGAGAGTGGTATCAAACTATCCGGAGGAGAAAAGCAAAGAATAGCACTAGCAAGAGCATTGGTTAGAAAACCTAGAATACTTATACTTGACGAACCTACTTCTTCGTTAGACCCTCTCTCCGAGTCTTTTATAGCAGACACTTTCAACAAGATAAAAGGCAGATACACAACTAT
Source organism: Spirochaetota bacterium (assembly GCA_025061835.1). Lineage (NCBI taxonomy): Bacteria > Pseudomonadati > Spirochaetota > Spirochaetota bacterium. The sequence goes on along the minus strand of JANXAC010000001.1, from coordinate 15,569 downwards.
AATAATAGCGCACAGACTATCAACAATATTTATAGCAGACAAAATAGTAGTCCTGAAAGAAGGTAGGATAGTTGAGATTGGTAAGCATGAAGAATTAATAAGCAGAGGCGGTGAATACTTTAAATTATTTTCTAGTTATGTAAGTTAGGTTTTTGAATTACGTAGAGTATTAAGATATCTACAATACTTGCGGGGAAGGAACTTTACCGAATAGTTATTTAAAAACATTGCTAGACTGTCAAGGATTTTGTTTCTATACTTCCCATCTTACTCGGAAGTTGATAATTTGAATAACTCAAGACACTCTCGTATCTGACCTCATACCCTAAATTTTTCAGAACATCTAACTTAAAACAATACTATATCACCTCTTTTTACATTGATCTTGGTTGAAACATTTGAGAGTATTTCAAGAACATACTTGGAAGGTTTTGATGGATAAACACTGTTGGTTGAGAGAGGTTTTGGGTAGAAAACATCCACAACCTCATTTTCTTCATCAACGAATATTATTGCTAGACTCAAGTAGGTATTCTTCATCCAAAACGGAATATATGAGGAATAAGGGAATATAAAGAGCATACCCTCGTTGGTATTCATTGTTTTTCTATACATAAGTCCCCTTTGCCACTGATCTGGTGATTTTGCAACCTCACATAGAAATATATTCGTTCCTCTCTCATTGATAATATACACATTAGTTTTACTCAAAGGGGAAATAGTTTGGTGGTTGATTAAAACAATAAGGAACAGGCTTAACATCACTCTCTCAATCAAGGACATATTTTTCACTATTTAATTTGATTCCATTCCTTGAAATCAAATAAAAATAAGATTGGTTATTATGCTTGAGAGAAAGATAAGCAAACTGTTAAGACAGAGGATAGTTGATTTACTTAATCAAGAGTATAACCTTGGAGAGACTTTTTTTGATGAGATACAAGGCTTATATGAATCTGTTAGTGACCCAAAGGATAAAGAAAACTTTTTTTCTGCGCTGTTGTATATTATTTCACATCTTGAGTTCTCGGAAGATTTAGCAAAAGAGCATTGGTCAAAGATTATCCAGAGACATAAAGAGTTATCCGCAAAACTAGGAAGGAATATAAGTGTAAGAACTTCTGTGATTGATTACTTTACTTATAACAATGATGTTCTCAAAAATCCTGTTGTAATTGAGATATTCCTGTATGACTCGTCTGAAATGAAGGTGTATGTTGATGAGATGACTGGAGTTTATAATTACAGATATTTCAAGGAAGCTCTGTGGAGTGAGACTAGGCGATCGGAAAGGTATAATTTGGTATTCTCTTTGGCACTCATTGATATTGATGACCTTAAGAGTATAAACGCGAAATACGGGGATGATAAAGGTAATTTAGTCATAAAGACTGTAGCAAAGGTAATAGATTTGAATAAGAGAGCTGAGGACACTATTTGTAGATATGGTGGTGATGAATTTATTATACTACTTCCGGAGACTAGCAAAGCAGGTGCAATAGCATTTATAAGTAGGATAAAGAGGAAACTTGAAGAGGCTCTTAATGAAAAAGGATTGTCTGCTACAGTCAGTATTGGTATAAGTGAATTTCCTACCGATAGTAGGGACCCTGCTCATCTTGTTGAGCTTGCAGATAAGGCTTTATACACTGCAAAACTTAGAGGTAAGAATAGAACAGTAGCATGGAATAAGGATCTATAAAAGTAACGAAAGTAGATGATTTAAGTTATGTCCCATCTCTTCTATTTCCCACACAAAGTCAACTGCTTCGTTTCTTATCGCACTCTTGGGCATACCGAATATTACTGAAGACTTCTCGCCCTGCGCGATAGTTATAGCACCAGCATCGTGAAGTTTTTTAAGCCCCTTACTACCGTCAGACCCCATACCTGTCATAATTATGGCTATAGCATCCTTACCTATGTTTTCGGCAATACTATCAAAGAACAGATCTACAGAAGGTCTGAAAGAGAACCTACCATCATCAACATTTCTAACAAACACCTTGCCTTCCATCAAACCAACTACTATGTGTTTCCCACCCCTAGCAACGATTATCTTATTTGGTAGAATAAGTTCAAAATCTTTGGATTCAACAACTGAAAAATGGGGATACGAGTTTGATAAAGATTTAGCAAACTCTGCTGTAAAAAACTCTGGCATATGCTGTGCTATAACCATTCCTACTGGGAGTTGGTTTCCAATACTAGACAGAAACTTTCTTATTGTTGGAGGACCTCCAGTTGATATACCTATTGCTATAAGTTTAGGTTTTATTCTTTTCTTAGATACAACTTCGTTAATAGGTGGATTCTCAAATGTTATTGGTTTACTTTCAACTACTGCTAACGACGGAGTTATTTCAACTCCTTGTCTTATTGATGAAGTTCTTTTCACACCCCAAACCAGAACTTTTTCTAAAATTTCGTTTCTTACTTTCTCTATATCCATAGATATAGGACCTGATGGTTTGGTGATGAAGTCCTTCGCCCCTAGCGATAATGCCTTGATTGTTATCTCTGCTCCTCTTTTCGCAAACGAGGATAGTATTATTACGGGAAGGTCAATATTAAGTTTCGCATACTCCTCAAGAAACTGTATCCCATCCATATCTGGCATTTCTATGTCAAGTAGAATAACATCGTAAGTGTTCTTCTTTAGTTTATTCAGAGCAACTTTGCCATTTATCGCTGTGTCTTTCGGATTTATCATAGGGTGAGACGAAAGTATATCACTTATCATCTTTCTCATGAGTGCTGAATCATCAACGACAAGAACATCTATCTTGCTCATACTTGCTACTCAAACTATCCTAATGGTGTATAAGGAAAGTATATTTTTTCAAATTGATATAGATCTGAAGTTTAGTCAATAGTTTGGTATTCTGTTGATATCCTGAATACCTCGTGTTCATAAACTTATCCAAACAATTCTCAAATCACAGTGGATGAAGAAAAGCGAATTTTAATTTTTCTTTCCAAAGGTTTCTGGTTTGTAAGGTTAAAACTATCTCCCCGGGAGGGACTCGAACCCCCGACCCGGTGGTTAACAGCCACCTGCTCTGCCGACTGAGCTACCGGGGAAAGTTATAGTTTGTAATTTAGTTTTGGTCTAACAATTAGTTTAAAAAATCAATATAATCTTTGTCAAATTCTGGATTTAACTAGAAGTTTTAAGAAATTGTTGAAAAACTTCGTCTAATTCTTCACAATCATTCTACAAAAGGAGGAGCGTTATGAGGGAAAACCTAGATAGTAACCCTTCTTACCCATTCATACTATTAACAGGAGATGAGGAAGATTTTGAGGATGAGAGCTTTGATGAAGAGGACTTTGACGATGAGTTTGAAAATATTGAGGATGATGAGTTTGAAGATGAAAATCTGTTTGAAGATTATGAAGATGAGGAATTTGAAGACACAAGCGAAGAGTTTGAAGATGAGGAGTTTGAAGACGAAGAAGAATAGTAAAGATCCTCAACAAATATTCATTCGGGGGTACATCCCCCTCCATAAGATTTCATTAAAGTATTAATACTTTCGTCTCTTCAATTTCGGTTTGATTAAATCCTTTTGAATAGGGCTATTCAATTCATTTTTATCTTTGACAGCACTTTTTTAAATGCTTTTATAAACAGGTTTATTTCTTTCTCGGTTATAACAAGTGGTGGTAGTAATCTCAAAGTATTCTCACCTGACCTGAGTGTTAAGATACATTCTTCTATCAATTTATTTATTATATCCATCACCTTAACACTTTCATCAATATCTACACCTATCATAAGTCCCTTACCTCTCACTTCTCTTATGAAAGTGAAAGACTTTTGTAGTTCCTTTAATTCAGAAAATAGTATACTACTATGGTATTCTACTCTTGACAAAATGTTGGTATCCGTAAGTAGTTTCAGAGTAGCAAGAGCAACGGCAGTAGATAGCTGGTTACCCCCCATCGTTGATGCATGCATCCCAACCTCACAGACATTGAAATACTCTCTTCCCAGTATTGTAGCGCCTATCGGTAATCCCCCACCTAATGCTTTTGATAGTGTTATGATAGAAGGTTGGATGTCATAATGTTGATAACCAAAATACTTCCCTGTCCTACCTATACCTGTCTGAACTTCATCAAAAACTATTAAAGCATTATACTTCTTCGCAAGTTGTTCAACCTTCCTGACAAACTCATAACTTAAAGGTCTAACTCCACCCTCTCCTTGTATAGCCTCAAGAAAAATAGCGCATACTCTATCGTTAAACTTACTCTCAAGATCATCACAATCGTTGTATTCAACATACTCAAAACCTGAAGGTAATGGTTCTAGATTTTTTTGATACTTTGCCTGTCCTGTTGCAGTTATAGTCGCAAGCGTTCTACCGTGAAAAGAACCTTTCAATGACAGAATTATATATTTATCCTTGTGGATCGTTTTCCCAAAAAATCTCGCTATTTTAATAGCAGCCTCATTTGCTTCAGCACCACTGTTTGAAAAGAAAACACCTCCATCAAAAGATATATCAACCAAAAGTTTTGCTAACTTAACCCTCTCTTCGGAGTGGAAAAGGTTTGATGTAGTCATTAGTTTAGAAGACTGTTTTCTCAAAGCCTTCAATATAAACTTGTTTGAATGACCGAAATTCATAACTCCTATCGCTGATGTAAAGTCAAGATATTTCTTACCATCATACCCATACAGATAGCACCCTTTCCCTCTTCTAAATCCTATGTTAAACCTAGAATAGAATGGAAGGATATACTCCTTGTCAAGAAAAACAATCTCCTCAAAATTCATAGACTTACTATTTTAACCGCTACTAGAAGGTCATTTCTACAAAAGGTCTTGCATAGGTTATTAGAATAAGTTATCTACTTCCTCAACTGTCTTGACTTCAGGTTTCTTACAAAAGAGTTACCAAACCTATGTGTTTCATCTCTTATCCTTTGGATTAACCTCAACGCATACGAATTTCTAGGTAGCACTATTTCATTACCATCTCTTGTATATATTTTCTCTTCTTGCTTTGCAATAGAGATGATTGGTATGTTTAGCCCGAGTTCTTCTAGTGATGATATTGCTGAATTTAGTTGTCCAATTCCACCATCAATCACTATAAGGTCTGGTAAATTACCCGTCTCAATCTCTCTTTTATACCTTCTATACACTATCTCCTTTATCATCCCAAAGTCGTTTTGTCCAACAACAGTTCTAATCTTGAAGATCCTATAATTCTTCTTTGAGGGCATCCCATCAATGAACCTAACGCTAGAGCCAACTGCAACTTCATCTCCATAGTTCGCTATGTCAAAACCGTCAATTACTGAAACACTTTCAATACCTAAAACTTTACATAGTTCATCTAATTCTTTGTTCTCCATATCCATCCTAGCAGAGTGTTCATTCAGTAGAAGTTCAGAATTTTTCCTACAAATTTCCAGTATCTTCCTGTCGGTCTCGTCAGAGGCTGTGATAACAACTGTATCAGAAAAACCAGAACCTACCTTCTCAAAAAACGAGGAGACTCCATTAAATATCTTACTTTCAACACAAACTCTACTTACAGAAACGGGTTCATCCCTTTCTAGGTAGATTATTGATAAAAACTTCTCAATAGGATTCTCTTCATCATTTTTGTTAAATGTGATACTCTGCTTACCTATAAACTTACCATTTATCATATGTGCTAGGTAAAAATTCACAAGCTCTTCATTCTCTGTTGAAGCGATGTAGTCGGATGTTATTCCTTCATCTGTTGAAAACACAAACTGTTTCTGTGACTCAAGTTCAGAAAGAACCTTTATGCTGTCTCTCAAGTGCGCCGCTTTTTCAAAATTCAACTCCTTTGATGACTTTAACATCTCTTCTTTTAGAAGCGATATTACCTCGTCTATCTCACCTTTTAGAACTTTTTTAGCATTCTCAACATCTTTTGTGTATTCCTCAATTGAGATAATACCTATACAAGGAGCGGAACATCTACCGATATAGTAATTTAGACATGCCTTTTTCGGCATTTTTCTACAAGTCCTCAATTTAAATACCCGCTGTATCACATCAACTAGTTTATAGGGAAGACTACTGTCAGTGTAAGGTCCAAAATATTCAAACACTTTGCTTGGTTCATACTTCCTTGTTGCGTTTATGTAAGGAAAGTCATCTTTTGACATCTTAACGAAAGGATAAAATTTGCTATCTTTCATCAGAATGTTGTATCTAGGTTTGTGTTTTTTTATAAGGTTTGCCTCAAGTATTAATGCTTCTGCTTCATTATTCACAACAATGTAGTCTATCTTCTCAACTCTATTCACTAGATTTTGTATCCTTCTTGAATGGTTTTTTGAAGTAAAATAGGAAGAAACACGGTTTTTCAAATTGATTGACTTACCGATATACACAACCTCTCCAGTCTCACTATACATTATATACACACCTGGACTTTCAGGGAGCGTCCTCAAAACCTCTTTGTCTATCATAGAAACTAATATAAGTATTTTGAGACAAGATTTGTAATGTCTTCTAGTTTCTTACAAATAAGAACAGTCTAGTCTATCTCTAAACGCAACTAGAAAACCTTGGACTAAAAAATCTACTAGGTTCAGTAACTGTTTGTAATCTATTTGTCAAACCTTTGCTTTGTATTTCTCTAGTAGCCTAACAGTTTGTTTTTAGTATCACCATAGTTAATGCTTAGGAAAATGATGAATCTGTATAATATACAAGGTCCCCGTTTTCATTCTGCTAACTACATCTAGAAGAATTAATGAACTTACAGTGTTTGTTGTTTCCTTTTAAGCCCGTATAAACCTTAAAGTTAGGCAAACTGTTATGAATTGACTACTTTTCTGTAGACATTTACCGTTTCGTCTATAAACCTTTCAAACGAATATATATTTGTGTATTTTTTTAACCTTGATAGTGTAGATTCTCTTTTTCCACTATCGTTCAAGAAGGTTTCTAATTTATCTGCTAAATTCTCTGGAGAGTAAGGATCGAAAAATATATCTTCCTCTTCAAAGAATAACTCTCTCATAACAGGTATGTTTGAAACTAAAGGAAGAGTATCATTTGATATTGCTTCAAAAGGCACAAGTCCAAAACCTTCGTCAAATGAAGGAAGAATGACAATTATTGTTTCTCTATAAAGTGATACAATCTCCTCATAAGGGATATTCTCAAGAACGATGATTCTATCTTTAACTTTACTGCTCTCAATTGTTTCATCTAGAAAATCGTATTTATCAAATCTTTTAGCGACTAGGACTAGTTTTAGTTTTGGAAACCTGCTGGATAGGATTTCTAGCGCTTTTACTGGTAAAGATAGATTTTTGTGTTTCTTTCTTATTCCAACGCATAACAAAAATTCATCTAGACCATACTTTGATTTGACATCAACATATTCTACCTTTCCAGCTAGTGGATTAGTTGAAGAGTTATAGACTAGATGGACTTTTGAATGGTCTAGATTTGGTATAAGTTCAAGAAGGTCATTTTTCGTTGAGTTTGAAACACATATAACTGCTCTAGCATTGATAACAGCATTCTTGAGTAATGCTTCTGCAACTTTTCTCTTGAGTTTTGAACCATACTCAAACTTAAACTGTATAAGATCGTGTATTGTGATTATATAAGGCTTTACAGAAAATAGCGATTTATTGTAATTAGTGTAATGAACTATGTCAGCGTCGTTTGACATAATCTCTGCTAGAAGTGTTGAAATCTGCTCTTCAAGCGAGTATATTGAGTTTGAGGTTCTGACGACTTCAAGGTCTCTAAACGAAGAATTTATCTCTTTCTCGTCTCCAATAATCTTAAGATGGATATCCTCCCTTTCTTTGAGACCGAAGATAAGCATTTTGGTGTATGTTCCTATACCAGTTCTGTTGATACTTCTTCCATCTAGTAGTATCTTCATAGAATATTACATTACTCCCACTCTATGGTTGCAGGAGGCTTGGATGTTATATCATAAACCACACGAGTTATTCCATAGATTTCTCTTACAATCCTATTAGCAACTCTGTTCAGAAAGTCGTAAGGTAATCTAGACCAATCGGCAGTCATTCCATCAACGCTATTGACACTTCTTAAGACTGCTACATAACCATAACTCCTTTCATCTCCCATTACACCGACTGCTTTGTCTGACAACAATACTACAAAAGACTGCCAAACTTTTTCATACAAACCTTCTTTTTTCAGTTCTTCAATAAAGATTTTGTCAGCCTTGCGAAGCATATCTAACCTTTCCTTACTTATCTCTCCTATCAATCTCACAGCAAGCCCGGGTCCCGGGAATGGATGCCTGTTGAGTATATCATCTGGAATCCCGAGTATCTTACCTAGTTTTCTTACTTCGTCTTTGAATAGGAATTTGAAAGGTTCTAGTATTCTACCTTGCTTTTCAAGTTGTCTTATTTCTTTTACTCTATTGTGGTGAGTTTTTATAGTTGCGGAAGGACCTTTGACGGAGGATGTCTCAATAACATCGGGGTAGAGAGTGCCTTGTGCTAGTATGTCAAGGTTGCCAAAGTTCCTAAAAAACACTTCAACAAACTTCTTACCTATTATCTTCCTCTTCTCTTCAGGGTCCCTAACTCCTTTAAGCGCTGACAAGAACTCTTCCTGCGCATCAATATACTTGACATCAATACCAAGACTCCTAAAGTTGTCAATAACTTCCTTATCTTCATCTTCTCTCAAAAGACCAGTATTCACAAATATAGGCGTAAGTTGACGACCTAATAGTTTGTTTAGATATACTGCCATTACCGTTGAGTCAACACCACCGCTTACAGCCATTACTACATTTCTATTACCAACAAAACTTCTTATTCTATCCCTCTCTCTATCCATAAACTTCTCAAGAGACCAGTTTTTAGTAGCATTACATATATTGAGAACGAAGTTAGATAAGATTTCTGTTCCATACTGTGTGTGAAAAACCTCTGGGTGAAACTGAACACAATAAAAATTCTCATCCTTCACTTCTACGGAAGCCAATATGCCATTTTTAGTCAATGAAGTAGGTGTGACGTTTTTAGGTATCTCAACGACGGAGTCACCATGACTCATCCAAACTACGATGTTTTTAGGAATACCCTTAAAGAGTTTTGAGTCAGATTTTATCTCAAGTTCAGTGTATCCGTATTCCCTAAGTTTTGATTTTTCTAACTTCCCACCTAGCAACTTACAGATAAGCTGCATCCCATAGCATATTCCTAAAACGGGCACATTGTATCCTCGTAAAAAATCTAAAGACACAGATGGAGCGTTATCATCCAAAACACTTGAAGGTCCTCCTGAAAGGATAATTCCTTCTATCACGTCATCTGCGATGTGTGAATGTAGTTTTCTTTTGTCAACATCAAACGGAAATATTTCTGCGTAAACGCCAATCTCTCTTATCCTTCTGGCTATAAGTTGGGTGTATTGCGAGCCGAAGTCAAGTATAACTATCATAAAATTCTCAAGGATACTACAAAATCCTAACTTCTAGAATTGTTATGAATTTCTTGAGATGGTTTCTCGTTCAGCATCAATTCTTGAGAGTGCAATTCTTCCAAGGTTATCAATTGATATTACCTTTGCAGTTATAGTATCTCCGACACTCAGATAATCTCTTATGTCCTTTACTCTTGACCTAAATAACTTTGAAATATGTATCATACCCTCTTTTCCGGGCATAACCTCAACAAACACTCCGTAATCCTCTATCCTAGTTATTTGTCCTGTTATTATATCTCCAACCTTCACTCCTTCAATTATGGTCATTATAGTGTTGTAAGCCTTCTCTATGTCTCCCTCTCCCGGCTTTGCTGAAATAGTTATCTTGCCTTCAGGTGATATATCAATTTTAACATTGGTATCCTGTATTATCTTCTTTATAACCTTACCTCCGGGACCTATCACATCTGCTAGTTTATCAGGTTCTGTTTTTATAAACTTTATTCTAGGTGCGTGCTCTGATAGTTTGAACTCCTTACCTCTTATTTTCTCTTCCATTATGTCAAGTATTTGATTCCTAGACTCTTTCGCTACATACAAAGCCTCTTTAAGTATCTTAAGTGGTAGCCCCTCTATCTTGAGGTCCATCTGAAATGCAGTTATTTTATCTCTTGTTCCTGCTACCTTGAAGTCCATATCACCAAACTTATCCTCAAGCCCCTGAATATCAACAATCAAGTCATATTTTCCTGTTTTTTCATCAAGGACTATACCAAGTGCTATTCCAGCAACAAGCTCCTTTATCGGAACGCCAGCATCTACAAGTGCTAGAGATGAACTACAAACCGTCGCCATAGACGAAGAACCGTTAGACTCAAGGATTTCAGATACTACCCTTATGGTGTAGGGGAACTCCTCCTCTGACGGAAGAACTGCTTCTATTGCCCGTTCAGCAAGATGCCCATGCCCTATCTCTCTTCTTGAAACTGGTCCTAATTTCTTAACTTCCCCTGTTGAGAATGGGGGAAAGTTATAGTGTAGCATAAACCTCTTAAATCCTTCCTCTTCAATATCGTCAATAAACTGAACATCACTTGCACTACCAAGAGTCGTTATTCCAAGACTCTGTGTCTGTCCTCTTGTGAATATAGCAGAACCATGAGTCCTAGGTAGTATTCCAAGCTCGCACCATATTGGTCGTAGTTCTTTAGGCTTTCTACCATCAATTCTTATTCCTTCTTCCAAAACCTGTCGCCTCAAAATGTCTCTTTCCATCTCCTCTATGTAGAAGTTTACATCTTCCCAGTTTATCTCGCTTGATTTCTCTTCACCAAGAGTTTGAACTATTTCTGACTTTATACTTTCAACTATTGCATCCATATTCCCTTCTCTTGTCTTTTTATCTTGAACATTCATAGCAGTCTTCATCTCCTTCTCATACTTCCAGATAATATCAAAAACTTCCTTTGGTAATTCTTTCTCTTGGATCTGTATCTTTTCTTTACCAGCCGCGTTAGCAACTTCCTTCTGGAACTCTATGAGTTCAAGTATGTATCTGTTTGCGAACTCTAATGCACCATACATCTCCTCTTCATTTACTCCTTTGGTTCCACCTTCAATCATCGTTATTCCTCTCTCGGTTCCTGCTACTACTATGTCAAGCAATGATTCATCAAGCTGTGAAAATGTAGGATTTAGGATGTATTCTCCATTTATGTATCCAACTCTTACACCACCTACAGGCCCTCTGAATGGTAAGGAAGATATCATAAGTGCAACAGAAGATGCAAAAACCGAGACTATATCAACAGGATTTATCTGGTCTGCGGATAGAACCATAGTTATAACTTGAACCTCATTTTTAAAACCTCTTGGGAATAGGGGTCTTATAGGTCTGTCAATTAGCCTTGATACAAGGATTTCTTTATCGGATGATTTGCTCTCTCTTTTTACAAATCCTCCTGGTATTTTACCGGATGCATAGAATTTTTCAACGAAGTTAACAGTAAGTGGGACAAAATCAACACCTTCAACTTCAGCACCATAATTTACTGTTGACAACACAACAACATCACCATATCTTACCAGAACTGAAGCATCAGATTGCTTGGCTAATTCTCCAGTTTCAACGATGATTTTCTTACCTCCAATTTCTTTACTAAAAATCTTCTTTCCAGACATAATGTTACCTCTTTTGATAAGTTTATTGTTCTATTATAAAGGAATAATAAGATATGATACTAGTTTTTGTTTTACTAAAGTTTGTAGGAGAGTTTAGTAAAAATTAATGTAAAAGACTCGCCCTATCTTGATCAAACTTCTTGCTAAACTTATTGACAACTTGGTTTCGTTGATTTATACTACGATTTAGTAATGTTGAGGGGGTATTTATGAGGATACTGATATTAGTTATGACAATCCTTTTTGTTCTTGCCCTTCCGGTTGCTAATTTGGTTTATGCTCAGGAAGAAACAGATGAGGAAGCGGCAGGAGTGGCATTTCAGAGACCTACACCTTCAATGGAAGGTGTGAGAGAAAATCCTGAAAGTGCTATACTGAAAGACAATATTATAGAGAAAGGAACAAGACCAGACCAAGCTAGGATAGTTCTACTTGACCCTGTTGGTGATGATAAGGGACCAGGTTATTACACATATCCAACACATCCTGTTTATGTTGTTGGAGGTTTTGACATAGTTAAGGTTGAGATAGATGCGATGGACGACAGAAATATTACCTTCAAGATAACGGTTAATGCGGACCTCAAGCAAGAGTGGGGAATGGCAGCTGATTTTGATATTCAACACTTCCAGATATATATAGACCAAGACAGACTGCCTGGTTCGGGGTATTTAAGGTCTATCCCTGGCCTTAACATTTACTTTCCACCAGACCAGGGTTGGGAGAAGGCTGTTATAATTTCACCTCAACCTAGAGCGAGAGTTGAGATAGAGGTTAATTCAAAAGCAAAGGATATGGCACAGGATGTTGTCATACCTAGAGTTATAAAAGGTGTTGGTAGGACAATCATAGCTGTTGTATCAAAAAAAGATATTGATTTAACACCTGATAAGGATGTAACCAAGTGGGGGTTCCAAATATTCGCACAATCCAATGAAGGTTTTCCTGATCCTGAAGATGTTTTGACGAGAAATGTTAATGAGTATAGAGGATTACATAGGTGGGGAGGTGGTAGCGACTACTGGGGAGACCCAGAGTTTGTTGATATTGTTGTTTGGCCTGCCAAAGGAACGCTAAAGGAAGCACAGGACCAGTTTGAAATACTTAATGTTTGGGAGTCATATCCTAATCCTATTCAGGATGTGAAGGCGGTAGTACCGATGGTATATTTAGATCAGACAGAACAATGGAAGCCACCGATTGGTTATTATAAATTCGCAAAAGCCATATCCGAAAGATTGAAGCCACAGGCTCCGCCTGATAAGTATGTCTCTGGAAACTTTGACCTATTCGGAAAACTATTTACAAGATGGAACTGGAACTACGATGCAACGAAAGAGAATGTCATCAGAAACTCACTGGAGATAGGAATAGATGGTAAGGTATTCACAGAGGTTATAGACTTCTATCTTAGGTTTGAGCTAACAGATTGGGAGGCTACAAAATGGACCACTTGGGTTAACTCAACACCAGGTCAGGTTCCTATCGCATTGCAGTCAAGAAGAGTGATGCTAAATAGACCGTTACCAACGATTGATGTTGTCAGCATTGGTAACTATGACCTTAACTACAGTCCTTGGACGCTTGGGCAGGCCTGGTATCCTGACAGAGATAAGTTTTTAGGTTTGTTCGTTGATGGTAGTATAGAAGGTTTGTTAGGTTACAACTTCACTATTCACTACCCGCTTAACTGGATAGGTTTTGAGTGGGGTAAAGGTAATAATAGGATATACGACCTAGTTTATGGATATAGGGTAGTTTCTTCTGCGATACCTGGTGTTAAACTGCAACACACCCTGGGATATTATTCTGACTTTGAAATTAATCCTGAGTCTGGTAAAGGTGGTGCTGCTAAAACTATGATTTACAGAGGAGGGAATGCTACTACTGATGGCTACATTGAGGTAAAACTACCACTTGGGTTTGTAGTCAGTGTAGTTGGAGCGCTTTCTTCCGTTGGTGTAAATCCTGACTTCCTAGAGCTAGAAAAAGGACTTGAGCTGGATATAGATGGTAACGGACTTGTTGGAAAACTTGGACAAACTGGTATAAGCCCTGCTTTCCCTACCAAGACTAGCGCTCTTAACATAATAGGTTTCGGTGGAACGTTGCTTCTTAAGAATGACAATTTGTTTGATACTGGTATAGGATTTGCCGTTCAAGGATTTTACATTGATCCAAATTATATCTCTTTCACTGCTGCTAGGGGTGATGATCCTCTTGCATCTGCTGGCTTCGGTGGAGGAACTACGGGTGCGGATGTTTTGATAATGAATGGTTGGCAATCTGTTCACAGAGCTCCACAAGCAGCAGACTTCGTCGGCTCTGCTCCATTGCAACCAGTTCCTTCAGAATTCCTTGTAAATGATCCTGTTACGGGTCTCAATGGAATAGGATGGGTTAATGAAAAATGGGAAGGTATTGCCGCTCTTGGATGGAGAGGTGCTACAGCTAGAGTTGATTACTCTCTTGATGTTTTGAGAATTCAGGCTGAGGGAAGCTACATAGCCTTCGGATACGATCAAGAATCCAATACCATCAGTGTTGTTCCTGTTAATTCAAACTTCCTATCAACAACACTTATTCCTTCGGGTAGCACTATCTCCTTTAGTGTTCCATACACACAAATCTCAAAAATAAGGGCAATGCTACTAGGAACCTACAAGCTCTCTGATATACTATATGGTATTGATATAACTCCTGCAGTTATGCTTGAGATGAATAGTTATCCAACTGTTTCTGGTAAGGGAAGTTTCATACTAGAAAAGATAAAGTTCAGTGGTAATACTATGTTTATTTCTCCAAGTTTGACTTTTGGTATTCAATGGACTAAACTATTCTTTATGAGTGTTGGTTATAAGTATGAAATTGGTTCATATACTACTACTCTTAACTTTGCAGTTGGAAATATCAAAGCTGAAGATATCCAAACCAAAAACTACAGCAGACATAGAGTCATCTTCACTGCAAGAGCTGATACACCAGTTGGATATTATAAATGGAGAGCAGAGATATTCCAAGAAGGCGAGAATAAGGACTTTCCGAGCAGAGCACCGTTTGGAGCGTATAGTGTCCTTGAGTGGGAGTATGGTTTCTAAAGGTGGTTTTACCACCTTCTTGATGTTTAGGAGGGAATTATGAGAAGATTAGTTTGCGGATTGATTATCTTTAATGCTTTGCTTCTGGGTAGTTGTGCTTTCTTACTTACGGAAAATGTTGATTTCTCAAAGCTACCCAAGCCAATAGATGTTAGTGAATCAAACCCGTTTTTCACACCGACTGCTATAAAATTTACAGGTGATCCGAGTGTAGATTTTGGGGCATCCTATGTGTTTTTAAACACTGATGATGGTGGTACATGGAAGGCTCTGAATAAAGTTTATGTTGCGTATTCCAAGAGATTCCTTTTCATAGGACATAAAAACTCTGTTGATGCTAATGACCCCCCAGGTTATCTTAATAGAGGTGCTTTCTATGTATTCATTGACAACAACATTACTAACGGTAACGGTAGTAAAGGAATGGTTAAACTAGCAAACGGCGATAGTGGTATCACAGGCTCATTTGACTTCCTTGATGATGTCCAAATATCAACTACCGGTGGTAGGAAGTTTTCTGTGTTTATTAAGCACTATAGACCATATCAATACTCTGAACCTACGGGAGAGAACTTCAAGGCTTATAGGTTTATAAACGGTAGCGTTGAAAAAGAGGCTAAGGTTGGTCCTGGTGGAGGACTTGCTTGGAGTAGGTATATAACAAATAATGTTACCGAGATAGCAATTCCCTGGTCCTTCATATTTGGTGATAACCCTGCTTATATCCCTGATAAGATATACCTTGAGTTTAGGATAGATGATGGCGCTGGTGGAACAATATTCACGGAATCTGATTTTGGAACAAATGTAACTACTACAAATGTTATTTCAAACTGGTTTGAGTTGAAGAT